>JANYKT010000072.1 GCA_025358085.1 Deltaproteobacteria bacterium
CCCGCCCTGCCCGTCATCAGGACGCCCTGGGAAGATCTGGCGCGCTGCCGCGAGGTCACCGAGAAGCACGCGCGCACCTTCTCGCTGGCCGCGCACCTGCTCCCGCGCGAGATCCGCGCAGCCTGCTACGCGGTCTACGCCTTCTGCCGCCGGGCCGACGACGCGGTGGACGCTGCCGATGAAACGCACCCGGCGGAACAAGCGCTCCAGCTCGCGCGCGACCGCCTGCAGCGCGCCTACGCTCCCGGTGGCTCGCTCGATCCTGACCCTGAACTGCGCGCGCTCTCCTGGGCTGCCGCGCGATTTGGTATTCCCCGCGCCCCGCTTGACGCGCTCCTCGACGGCATGGCGCTCGATCTCGGGCCCGTCCGCGTGCGCACCCGCGCGGAGCTACTGCGCTACTGCGGCCTGGCTGCGGGGACCGTGGGGCGCGCGCTCGCACCCGCGCTGGGCGCGCCCGCCGGAGCAACCTCCGCCGCCGAGTCGCTTGGCATCGCCATGCAGCTCACCAACATCTTGCGCGACGTCGCCGAGGACCTCGACCGCGGCCGCATCTACCTGGCGCAAGACGAGCTGCTGGAGGCCCAGGTCAGCGTGGAAGCGCGCACGGCCGACCCTCGCTTCCGCCGGTATTTTGCCGGCCAGATCGTGCTGGCCCGCGCCTGGTATGCGCGCGCCGAGCCAGGCCTGCGCCAGATCCCCTCGCTGCGCGCGCGGCTCTGCGTCCGCGCCATGGGCGTCCTCTACGGCGAGATCCTGGCGGTGCTCGAGAGGCGCGGCTGCGATCCGTTCTCGGGGCGCGCGCGCGTCGGTGCGCTTCGCAAGACCTGGCTCCTTTTCGCCTGCCTCTTCGGCCGCCCGCTGCCCGGGGTTCGCGCGGCCTCCTGATCGTTGTCGCGCTTTGCTCCGGGCGCTCGATGTCCTTCGCCGCGCGGTCGACTATCGGAAGGCCTCGAAGAACCCGGGCTTCTCGCCGAGGTTCTTGTAAGCCTCCAGCGACGCGCTCGTGAGCGACTCGAGGAAGTTCTCGGACGAATAAGACCGGCCCCACTGACTGGAGCGGCCTTCCACCACCCCGTGCCAGAGCGGCTGGCCGCTGCCGTCGTCCACGGTGACCCCCAGCGCGACGCGGCCCTGGTAGTCGTTCGCCTCGATGACATAGAAGCGCTGGATCTCGGTGCGGACGACGCGGTCGGCGCCGGCCGAGACGGGGTGGATCCCGCTCGCGCGCAGCACGTCGGCGAGGCCGCCGGAGAGGAAGAGGCCGACGTCGCCGCGAGCGGTGACCGGCAGGCTCATGGGCTGCTGAACATTGACGCCCACCGCATCGCGCTGGTCGCGCGCGTCGGTGAAGGAGTCGACGCGCACGCTGCGCCGCTTCATCAACTCGAGGCCGCTGGCGGGAAAAACCAGGAGGTCCTGGGGACCGGCGGCCCAGACCAGCGGCAGGGTCATCGGCACACGCTGCTGGTGTCTGCAGCCCGGTGCTGCGGCCAAGACCAGCACCGCCAAGAGAACGTTACGCATGTGCGGCTCCGTGCAATCGCGACACCTATCGAGTTGGTTTGGACATATCACTCTTCTTGACTTGCGGCCCCGCGCTTAGGAAGGGTGAACCGATGGCCCGCTCCGCGCTGCTCGCGCTGTTGCTGCTGACTCCCGCCTGCCGGGCGTTCGGGTTTCTCTTCCCCGCGCCCACGCCGATGCAGGCGCTGCGCTATCCGGCGTCGCCGGCGGGGCGCGCGGAGTGCCTGATCATCCTGCTCCCCGGCCGCGGCGACGACGCCGACGCCTTTGAGAAAGAAGGCTTTCTCGAGGAGCTTCGCGCGCGCCACATCCCCGCCGACGTCGAGGTCGCGGCCGCGGCCTTCGGTTATTACGCGAAATGGACCTTCCCGGAGCGGTTCGGCGGCGACGTCGTCGAGCCCGCGGTCAAGCAGGGATATCGGCGCATCTGGCTGGCCGGCGTCTCGATGGGCGGCTTCGGCGCGGCGGACTTTGCCACGCACCACGGCGACCTCTTCGATGGCGTGCTGCTGATCTCGCCTTATCTCGGCGAAGGCGCGGTGCTCGATGAGATCGAGCGCGCGGGCGGCCTACGGCAGTGGACGCCAGGCAACGCGACGGGCGCGCAGGACGAGCGCGCGCTCTGGCTCTGGCTGAAGACCGCGGCGGAGGCCGCGACAGACCCGGCCGAGCGCCCCGCGCTGTACCTGGGCTTCGGCCAGGACGACTCCATGGCCCGCACGCACCAGCTGCTCGCGTCGGCGCTGCCGCCCTCGCGCCTGTACGCCGGTCCGGGCGGCCACGACTGGCCCGTCTGGCGCCGCGCCTGGGCGGCGTTCCTCGACCGCTCACACTTCGCCAGCCGGTGCGGCGCGGCGCACTGATTGATTCACCAATTGCTTTCGCGCGTGATAGGCCGCAGCAGCGTTTAATGCCGGGGTGCTCATGACTTATCGCGTGTCTGCGCCGGCCGGCCTGCGGAGCGCCATCGCTCGAATCGAACCCTGTCCCGCGGGCGGCTGCGCGATGCTGTGCGCTTAAAATGGCTGTGCCGCGACTCGCCTCCCGGTGGGGCCGCGCGTGGCTGCTGCTGGCTTGCGGCGCGTGCATCCTGTCCCCCCTCGAGCCCGCCTGGCTCGCGGCCGCCTCCTGCGCGCTCCTCCTCTGTGTGATCGCGGCGGGCGTCGCCTTTCACGGCAGCGGCGTCTTTGGCCGGCCCGTTCAGTCATTCCTTACCTCCCGGCCGGAGGTGGCTATCACCATCGACGACGGCCCCGATCCGCGTTCGACCCCGGCGCTGCTCGACCTGCTCGATGCGCGCGGCCAGCGCGCGACCTTCTTCGTGCCAGGAACGCGCGCCCGCGCGCAGCCCGCGCTGGTCCGGGCGATCTCCCGTCGCGGACATCAAGTCGAGAATCATTCACTCCAGCACGCTTACAACACCCCGTTTCTGGCGCCGCGCCGGCTCGCCGCCGAGCTGGTGCAAGCGAGCGAAATCATCCAGGCCGCCACCGGCCGGGCCCCGCGCTGGTTCCGCCCGCCGGTCGGGCTGCTCTCGCCGCGCGTGGCGCAGGCCTCGCGGCTGGCCGGACTGCAGCTGATCGGCTGGAGCGGCACGGCGCGCGACGGCGCGGCCACCACCGAGAACAGGGCTCTGGCGCGGCTGCAGCGGGCGCTGGTCCCCGGCGCGGTGCTGGTGCTCCACGATCACCGCGACGGCGGCCCGCCCGCGCTCTCGGTCAAGCTGCTGCCGCGCCTGCTGGACCTGCTCGCCGCGCGCGGCCTCCGCTCGGTCACGCTCGACGAGCTTGCTCGCGGCGACGGGTGATCCATCTCGCGGTCAGCATTCCCAGCAGCACCCCCAGCACCGCGCCCAGCGTGAGCCCGCCGACGCTCAGGTCGAGAAAGAACTTGGCCAGCAGCTCCCTGGTGGTCATTGCGCGGATCTGCGCCACGGAGAGCTGCAGCGCCCTGCCGTGCAGCAGGAACTCCCCCAATTCGACACTCGCCAGCACCACCAGCGGGGTCAGCGGCGGTATCGAGATCTGCAAGCCGATGAAAACCGCGAGCTTGTTCAGCCGGAAGAGAAAGGCCACCCCGATCGCCAGCAGCGTCTGAAACCCCAGGAGCGGGCTGCAGCCGCACAGCACGCCGACGCCCAGCGCGAGGCCCAGCTGGCCGGGCGATTCGGCGGCGCCTTTGAGCTCCTCGAATCGCGCGCGGACGCGGGCGCGGAACCGCGCGCGAAACGCCGCAAGCCGCTCAGTTCTCACCGCGTATCCCGAGGAACGGCCGGATGGGCAGGTGATTGAAGCTGCCTTGTTGCGGCAGGACGTTGTGGGCAAAGTCGCCGCTGTCGTAGGTCAGGGCAAAGATATTTGCAGCATTGGTCAGGTTCAGCACCTCGGCATACCAGGCCATCTTCAGGCCGGCGAAGCGGAACTGCCGCTCCACGCGCGCCGATGATTCGAAGAAGCCCGTATAGCGCTGGCTGTTGGTCTCGCCAAAGACGGGCAGATAGCGGCGGTTCGCCTCGTCGCGCGTGAAGCCGGTCACCGGGGTATAGGGCCTACCGGTGTGAAGATTGGCGCGCAGCGAGAGCAGCCAGTGGTCGGCGGGAACCAGCGAGACATTGGCGGCAATTGCAAAGCGCTGATCATACGGAGTTGGATAACGCGAGCGTCCCGCCGCCAATGGATTGGTGCGCTCAGAGAAGAGAAGGCTGCTGGAGAGTCCCCAGGAGAATTGCCGGGCGCGGCCCAGGATCAGAAGATCGATGCCGCGCGCGGTCCCGGTCCCGCTGCTCTGGAAGACCGGCGCGCCCTGCGCCACAAGCGCGCGCACGCCCGCCTCGCTGTCGGGATTCACCGCCAGCCGATCGAGCCATTTGGCGAAGGTTTCGAGCCGGACCAGCGCCTGGAACGGCAGCGGCTGCTCGAGGCCCACCACCACCTGCCGCGAGCGCTCCGGCAGCAGATCGCGATTGCCATAGACCGGGTCGAGCAAAAGGACATTCGCGGGCGGCTGCGTGCTCACTCCCGCCTCGGCCTTGAGCACGCCCCGCGTGGGCAGATCCAGCGACGCCGCCAGCCGGGCCGTATAGACGGGGCTGCGCAACTGCGATTCATCCTGCAGCCGCCCGCTCACCTCCAGCGCGAGCGGCGCCGAAGGTTTGATCAGCAATTCCGAATAGACCGCCAGCGCGCGCTGCGGCGCTTGCCCGCCGATGGCGAGATTGGGCTTCCCGGAATCGACCAGCGGCTCGGAGATCCAGGGCGCCACCCCGCGCGCGTCGGAGACCTGACCGTGGAAGTCATAGCCGCGGTGCGCGATCTCCACTCCGGACGCGAGGCGATGCCCGCCCGCGAAGGGCAGCGCATAGTCGGCGCGGGCAAGCGCCTTGAGCTGCGCGACGTCGCGCGCATAAGCGGTCTGGCTCTCGATGTTGGTGTTGCTCGCGTCATGGGTAATAGCCGCGGTGAAGGTCAGTTCGCCGGCACCAACGGAAACTTGATCGGTGAGCAGGCCGACCTGGAGCAGATTGGAGAGCTCAATGCCGCTGGCGCTGCCGAAGATGGGCTTCTCGCCGGGCTTGAGGAGAAAGGAGAAGCCGTCGGTGGCGCGCAGGTAGCTGAGCGTGATGCGGTGCGCGCCGCGCCGGTAGAAGGCCCGGCCGAAGTATTCGCCGATGTCGGGCGCGACATAATCAGCGGAGAGAACGTGGGCGGCCCGCAGCGCCGCGAAGTACACCTCGAAGAAGCTGCGTCGGACCGCGGCCATCACTGAGAGCCCCTCGACAAAGGTGGGAGCCTGCGCGCGGACCTTGGCGGTCTGCATCGAGAGATCGGCCTCGACCTTCAGCGCCGCGGACTCGCCGGTGGCATAGCGGACATCGAGCGCGCCCGAGAGCGAGGGCTCGTAGCGAGCTGGCGTGACGCCGGCCGAGAACTCCGCCGCTTCAATCAGCATCGGGTTATAGACGCTGGCAAAGCCGCCGAGGTGGAACGGATTGGAGAGCGGCACGCCGTCGAGGTAATCGATGGTCTCTTCCGGCGCGCCGCCGCGCACGACAAAAGTCGCGAGCAGGTCCGGGTCGGCCACCACTCCCGGCAGCGTGGCGATGGCGCGGGCGATGTCCTCCATCGACCCGGGCGCGCGATCGATATCGGCCTGTCCGAGGATAAAGTGGCTCACCGCGGGCGAATGGTCCAGAACCGGCGCGGGCGCGAGCTTGTCATCGCCGACGATGGTCACGCTCAGCGCAGGACCTTGAATGGCATAGCGCACCCGCCGCGTCTGACCGGGCGCTAACGGCTCCTCGAAGATCTGCGCCGCGAGGCCGTCCCGATAGACCGTCACAATCAAGGTCTCTTCGACCGTCAATTCGAGCGCGAGCGCGAAGTCGCCGCTCGCATCGGTCCATGCAGATAGGCCCCTGGTGCTGACGCGCGCTGCGGGGATCGGCTCGCCTTTCGGTCCGACCACCCGGCCCTCGAGCCGGGCCTTGCCGAAGGGGGGGTTGAACTCAATCGCGATTTCGAGGACGGCGGGCACCGGCACGCCCTCGCGCGTGGCGCCGCTGAAGGAGCAGGAGCGGACGGCCTCCTCGGCGGCGCGGTCGAAGGCGGGCGAGAGCGGGCGCACCACGGAGACGGCGGTGATCTGCCCCGCCGGCGAGACCGAGACCTGCAGAAGCACTCTGCCCGAGTGGGGCAGCTCTTCTGCAGGATAGCGCGGCGGCCCCGGACAACGCACGACGGGCGCGACCGCCTCGGCCAGCGCCGCCGTTGCCGCCAGGAAACAGAGGAAGAGCGTGCGCAGCAGCGCCGCCATCATCAGGCGGTGAGGCGGGCGAGCTGCGCAACCTTGCGCTCGTGCTCGGCGACGAAGGGATTGCCCAGGTCCCAGGCATAGCCGGCCAAAACCGAGCAGATCATGCGCTTGATGGGCTCGGAAGTTCGCGTTCCATAAAAGATCTCCGGCAGCGAACCGTCGTACCAGGCGCTCACATAGGTGCGGAAGACATCGACGCCGCGCCGCAGGTAAGCGGCATAGTCCTGCTCCCAATCGACCGCTTCGCCATTCAATTGCCGAATCAAGGTCTTCGAAGCACGGTTGGCCGACTCCAGCGCCAGCGTCACGCCCGAGGAGAAGACCGGATCGAGGAACTCGGTGGCATTTCCCACCAGCGCAAAGCCGGGCCCGTGCACGCTCTTCACCGAGCAGGAGTATCCCCCCAGCGTACGCGGCTCGAAGACGAACTCCGTGTTCCGCAGGCGCTCGAAGTTGGGGTCGCCCGCGATCACCGCGCGCAGACACCCTAAGGGCTCTTTGGGATAGTGCTTGAAGCACTCGAGTGGACCCACCACGCCAAACGAAGTGTTCCCGTCGCTGAAGGGAATGACCCACGCCCAGGCGCCGGAGGAAAGGGTGACGATCCAGATGCGGTTCTGGTCGGGGCCGGGCTTGCGCTGGTCGCCGCGCAGGTGCGCGAACACCGCCTGGCGCGGTGGCGAACGCGAGGGCTGGTCGAGGTCGAGCAGGCGCGGCAGCACGCGGCCATAGCCGCTGGCGTCGATGACGAAGCGGCTGCGGACTGTGCGCGTGCGGCCGGCGGAGTCGGCGATGGTGACGGCGGGCGGGCCGGAGAAGTCTACCGCGAGCACCTCGTGCTCGTAAGCGAACGGGACGCCGCGCTGCTCGACCGCGTCGGCCAGCGTCTTGTCGAAGTCGGCGCGCGGGACCTGCCAGGTGTGGTCCCAGCCGCGGGTGAACTGATCGGCGAAGCTGAAGTCGCAGCGCTGCGCGCCGCGGAGGAAGAGGGCGCCGCGCTTGACCGTATAGCCGCGCGCGCTGGCCGCCTCGAGCAGGCCGGCCTCCCCCAGCAGGTCCATGACCCGCGGTAGCAGGCTCTCGCCAATGACGAAGCGCGGGAACTTCTGCTTCTCCACCACTGCGACCGAATAGCCGGCGCGGTGCAGCAGCGCGGCCGAGGAGGAGCCTGCCGGGCCAGCGCCGATCACCAGCACGTCGCACCGCGCGGGGAGCGACATGCCTTAAACCGCGCGCAGCAACAAAGAGGTGTTGATACCGCCAAAGGCGAAGTTGTTGGTCATGATGGTGGCGGGCCTCGCGTCGATGGTCTCGCGCAGGTAGTTGAGCGGTGCGCAGCGCGGATCGACCTCGACCAGGTTGCGATTGGCGGCGAGGAAGCGCTCGCGCATCATCATCAGACAGAACGCGACTTCGATGGATCCGCAGGCGCCGAGCGTATGGCCCGTATAGCTCTTGGTCGAGCTGATTGGCACCTCGCGGCCGAGGACCTCGAGGGTGGCGCGGCTCTCGGCGATGTCGCCCAGCTCGGTGGCGGTGCCGTGCGCATTCACATAGTCGATGCTGGATGCCGGCACGCGGGCGTCGGTAAGGCAGAGGCGCATCGAGGCGGCCATTCCCTCCCACGAGGGGTTGGTCATGTGAACGCCGTCGCAGTTGGTGCCGTATCCGAGCAGCTCGGCGTAGATCTTCGCGCCGCGCGCGCGCGCCCGGTCGTAGCTCTCCAGCACCACCGTGCCCGCGCCCTCGCCGATGACGAGCCCGTCGCGCTGCAGGTCGAACGGCCGCGGGCTCGACTCGGGACGATCGTTGAAGCGAGTGGAGGTCGCGTACATGATGTCGAACACGCCTGCGTGGGTGAAGTGCAGCTCCTCGGCGCCGCCGCAGATCATCGCGTCCTGGATTCCGAACTTGATGGCTTCATATCCATAGCCGATGGCCTGGCTCGCGCTGACGCACGCCGAGCAGGTGGTGATGATGCGGCCGCGGATGCCGTAATACATGGCGAGGTTGGCGGCGCAGGTGTGGCTCATGAACTTGAGATACGAAGTCGAGGGAAGGCCTTTGAGGCTGTCCTCTTTGAAGAGCGAGCGGCAGAACTGCTCCAGCTCCGACGACGAGCCGTGGGTGGAGCCGTAGGCGAGGCCGATCTTGCCGGAGCCCAGCTCTTCCGGGGTGAGCCCGGCGTCGGCCACCGCGGCGTCGGAGGCGAACGCCGACAACAGCGCGACGCGACCCATGGTGCGGATCTTCTTGCGCGGATAGCCGGAGAAATCGATCGGCACCGCGGGCGCCGCCAGCCGCGTGGCGAGGTTGCCGTAGGCGTCCCAGGCGCGCTGGGTGGCGACGCCGTGCTGTCCTGCGCGCAGCGCCGCCGAGACCGCGCCGGGCGTGTTGCCGATGGGCGAGGCGAGACCCAGCCCTGTGATGACGACCCGCGCCCCGTTCAAATCAGTCCTCCGTTGATGCCGATCACCTGGCCGGTGATGTACGCCGCTTTATCGCTGGCGAGGAAAGCGACCAGGTCGGCGACCTCCTGCGACTGCCCCAGGCGGCGCATCGGGATCATCGGTAACACAGTCTCCAGGGGCACGTCCCTGGTCATTTCGGTCTGGATCAGGCCCGGCGCCACTGCGTTCACGGTGATGTTGCGCTTGGCCAGCTCCTGCGAGAGCGCCTTGGTGGCGCCGATCAGCCCGGCCTTCGCCGCCGAGTAGTTCACCTGGCCGCGCATCCCGGCCACGCCCGAGACCGAGCTGATGTTGATCACCCGGCCCCATTTGCGGCGGACCATCGGCATGATCAGCGGTTGAGTGACGTGATAGAAGCCATCGAGTGTGGTGCGGGTGACGTCCTTCCACTCGTCCTCGGTGATCGACGGAAAAGCCGCGTCCCGCGCGATGCCGGCGTTGTTCACCACGATGCCGATCGGCCGGGGATCCTGGAGCAGCTCTTCAATGACCTTGCGAGTGGCCGCGGCGTCGGCGACATCGAACTGCGCCAGCTGCGCCTCGCCGCCTCTGGCCTCGATGCGCGCCTTCACCTCCGCGGCGGCCGCAAAGTTTGCCTTGTAATTGATCACCACCGGGTGGCCGGCCAGCGCCAGCGTCTCGGCGATAGCGGCGCCGATGCCACGGCTGCCGCCGGTGATGAGCGCGCGGACGTTCATGCGGGCTCAGCGGGCAGCTCGCCCTGGTAAACGCTGAGCACGCCCGCAGCCACCAGCTCGTCGCCGCGGGTCACCGAGCACTCGAAGTGGCCCAGCTCCTCGGTGGTCCAGGTCTCGCGCACCTGCACGGTCAGCTCGTCGCCCGCACGCAGCTCATCGACCGGCAGCTTCAGCTCGCGGCAGCCCAGCAGGTAGCCCCGCCGGGGCTCCTCGCCGCGCGCGCGCTTGCGCAGCCCCGCCAGCGCCGCGATGGTCTGGGCCATGTACTCGATGGCGACCAGCGACGAGACGCGGCCGTCCTCGACGAAGGGCGAGTCCTCGCGGAGCCGCACGCGCGCGCACAGCGAGTCTTTGCTGGAAGACAGCAGCTCGTCGATGAGGATCATCGGCGGGCGGTGCGGGAGCACCTGGGCGGGAGACGGCAGCGTCATGCGCTCCTTGTGACAGGGTCGGCCTCGAGTGCCCAGCCCGCGGCGCCCAGCGCGAACAGGCCCGCGCGGCGAAGGTGGAGCGCTTCGACGAGCGGCAGGGCGATGGCGATGGGGTTGTTGCGGTGCCCGGCGCGCGGCTCGAGCAAGAGAGCGCTGTCCGAGCGTCGCAGGCGGACGCGCTGCGCAAAGGGGATCGCCGTTGCCGAGAGCCGCAGCGCCGCGCCCGCAGGCGCGAACCCGTCCTGCGCGAAGGGCTCTGGCGGCGACTCCTCGGCAATGACCGCGAGGACCTCGTCGCCGCGCTGCTGCAAGAGCGCAAAGCACTCGATCAGCGCCATGGCGACCGTGCTCTGGCCCGCGCTCAGCGTGGTCGAGAACGCGCGGTTGACGGTGGCGATGGAGAGCAGGCCGCCCGCGGTGTTGTGCACGCTGTGGTGGAAGCGCGCCGGCGAGACGGTTCCGTCGGTGAACATCGAGTCGAGAATGGCGCAGAGGGTCTGCGTCTCGCCGAACGCGGTGGCGAAGACCGCGGGCGTGGTGTTTCCAGGCGCGCCTGCCGCCGCCTGCTCCAGCACCTCGGCGGCGATGCGGGTGAGCAGGCTCGAGCGGCGGCCCAGGCGCGCGGGCAGGAGCGCCGCCGCGGGCGCGGTCGCCGATGCGTCGGGTGTGCCGGCGGTCCAGGCGGCGAGGCTGGGAAACCCCGGCGCCCAGAGGCCGAGGCCACGAACCCAGGCGTCGATCATCGCGGCGCACCGAAGACGAGGCTCAAATTGTTGCCGCCGAAAGCGAGCGAGTTGGTCATCACAGTCCGGCAGCGCCGCTCGAGGCGGTCGAGAGCGACGTGGATGCCGAGATCCGGATCGACAGGACTGGCGCCGAGACTCCGCGGGATGAAGCCCTGCTCGAGGGCGGCGACGCTGAAGAGCGCCTCCGTCGCGCCGGCCGCGCCGAGCAGGTGGCCGGTATAGCCCTTGGTGGACGCGACCGGAACCCGCGCGCCGAGGAGCGATCGGATTGCCTTCGCTTCGGCCGCGTCGTTGAGCAGCGTGCCGGTGCCGTGCGCGTTGACGTGGTCGATCTGCGAGGGCTCCACGCCCGCGCGCTCGAGCGCCTCCAGCATGGCCGCGCGCGCGCCGCTGCCGTCGGGCGCGGGCGCGGTCATGTGGTGCGCGTCGCTGGTCTCGCCTTCGCCGAGCAGCGCCGCGCGCGCATCTCCCTCGCGCTCCAGCAGCGCCAGCGCGCCGCCCTCGCCGATGCTGATGCCGCGCCGCTCGGACGAGAACGGCCGGCACGGCTTCGCCGCCAGCACCTCCAGGCTGTGGAAGCCGCGCAGCGTGGTGTGGCAGAGCGTGTCGACGCCGCCGACCAGCGCCGCGTCGCAGGCGCCCGCGTCGATCAGCCGGTGCGCGCTGGCGAAGACCTTGCCGCTCGACGAGCAGGCGGTGGAGACCACGAAGGCGGGGCCGCTCAGCCCGGTCTCGAAGCGGAAGACCTCCAGCAGCGCGGCCATCGAGTGCTTGCGGTCCCAGTCGAACTCGCGCGGCAGTTCGCCGCTGCGGCGCCAGGCGCTGTACGCGGCCTCGGTCTCGGCGATGCCGCCGGTGCTGGTGCCGAGCAGGATGGCGACGCGGTCCCGGCCCCAGCGCCGCGCGGCCGCGTCCACCGCGGGCCGCAATTCTTCCAGCACCCGCAGCCCGATGCGCAATTGCCGTGTGTCCCACGCCCGGTGCCGCGCCGGGACCTGGTCGAGCGAGTCCGGCACCGCGCCGCAGAAGGTCTCGAAAGGAAGATCGAGCGCCGCGGGCGCAAGCCCCGTGTTTCCCGCGCGCAGATTTTCGAGCACGCGCGAAGTCGTCGTCCCCAGCGCATTGCAGAGGGCGAAGGCGGTGACGGGGACCTGCGTCGGCATAGGAGGGTGGTGTGTCAAGGCAGGAGCGGCTGCTCGGAGATCGTTTGAATGGTGAGGTGATAACCCATCCAGCCGTTGTCGATCTCGATCAGCGGCGAGGAGACGTTGCCGGCCATTCCCGGTTGATAGGTCACGGCGATGCGGCCCTGCATCCCGGCGCGGGTAAAGTCGCGCTCGAGCAGGCGGCCGCTGGCCCAGACCTCGCGGAGGGTCTCGCCGTCCTGCGCGGCGCTGTGCTCGCCATCGGCCAGCGGCGCGCCCGGCAGCCCGCGGAAGTAGACGCGCTGGACGTCGTCAAGAATGTACCGCGGCGGAAACGGCATCTCCTGCGGCAGGTACGAGGTGTACTTGACCTCGAGGCCGCGCTGCTCCAGCACGAACAGCCGGGTGCGGAACGGGCTCAGCGCCACCAGCGTGAGCGTGTCGCCCTGCTTCTGCAGCACCGCTTCGAAAGCGTGCGAGCCGGCGCCGAAGCGCGCGACCAGCTTCTGCGTGCGGAGGAAATCAAAGGGCACCACCGAGGGGCGGACCAGCACACCCGGGATCTCCGCAGTGGGGCGCGGGCGCGCGCTGGCGCAGGCGCAGAGCAGGGCAACGAGCGCAAGGGGTCTCAAGCGGGCTCCGTTCGCGGCAGCAGGGCGAGCGCCATCGGTGCCATCAGGAAGCTCAAACCGACGCCGAGGCCGGTGGTGACGCCGATGGCGCGCAGGGCCGGAATGTCCGAGAGGCCGAGCAGGCCGAAGCCGAGCGCGGTGGCGAGGCAGCACAGCACCACGCTGATGCCGCTGGCTCTAAGCTCGTCGCGGCTCCCGGCGCTGGCGACGAGAAAGATGGCGTAGTCCTCGCCCATGCTCATCACCAGGAGCAGCGAGACGACGTGCAGCAGGTTGGGGTGGATGCCGAGCAGCGACAGGAGCGCGAGCGTGGTGGCCGCGGCGAGCACCGGCGGGATCCCCGCGGCCAGCGTGACGCGCAGGCGCCGGTAGGAGACGAAGATGATCGCGAAGACGAAGACGACGCCGGTGGCGATCAGCGCCTGCGTGCGCGCGCGATAGCGGCCGTAGGAGGCGGCGAACGACGCGGTCTGATCGACGTAGCGCACGTCCCGCAGGTCTTGCAGCCTCGCCGCCAGCGCCGCCGGGTCCCGCACCCCGCGCACGAACGAGAGCACGCCGACCTGCCCGTCGAGGTGGACCACGAACGGCTGCACCTGCTCGCCGATGGAGGACGCCAGCACCTGCGCAAGCTCCAGCGGCGGCGGCGTCTCCAACAGCGCGCGGCCGAAGGGCTCGAACGCTTCGGGCCGGAAGCCCTCGGCCTGCAGCGCCGCGACGGTGCGCTCGTAGAGGCGCGGCGACGCAGCGAGGACCGCGCGGTTGCGGCGCTGCAACTCGACTGAGAAGAGGAGATCGGTGAGCGAGCGGAAGTCCTGCAGCAGGCCTTCGCGGCGCGCCTCGACCAGGCGCCTGTAGAGCGCGTCGTTGCGGGCGAGCGCGGTCGCCTCGTCGGGGGCGAGCGTGATGATGAAGCGGCCCGCGTCCATCCGCGAGACCTGCGCGCGGACCCGCTCGTCCTCGGCCCGCAGCGCGGCGTTCGGCCGCTGCAGCTTCTCCAGATCGTCATCCCAGCGCAGCCGCGAGAAGCCGAGCGCGCAGACGCAGATCGCTGTGGCCGCGAGCGCGCCGATCAGCGCGCGGCTGCGGCGGAGCCTTTCCACCATGGCCAGCACCGCGTCGGCGAGCGCGAGGTGCAGCGCGACCGGCCGCGACTGGAGCGGCGCCAGCGCGGGCAGCACCCAGCAAGTGGCGGCCACCGCGCCGACGATGCCGGTGGTGGCGAAGACCGCGATCTCGCGCATGCCGGGAAAGCTGGTCGCGGCGAGGCCGATGAAGCCGGCGAGCGTGGTGCCCGCGCCGAGGAGCAGCGGGAAGGCGAGCCGCCGCAGCGTCTTCCACGGTCCGCCGGGCGCGGGGTGGAGGACCTGATGGTTGAGAAAGAGGACCGGATAATCGACGCAGACCCCGAGCAGCGTGGCGCCGAAGGCCAGCGTGAAGCCGTGCAGCTTGCCGTAGACCAGGAGGCCCGCGGTGGTGGCGGTCAGCATGCCGGCCGCGAGCGGCAACAGCGACAGGAGCAGGATGCGCAGCGAGCGGAAGAGCAGAAGGAAGCAGAGCACGATCGCGAGCGTGGAAAGCGTCGAGACGCGGCTGATGTCCTGCTTCATCACGCGCTCGGTGTCGACCGCGTAGCGGTTCAAGCCGCTCGTCTCCAGCCGGAGCGCGCCGCCGGTATTGACGCTGTCGAAGGCCGCCTGCAGCCGTTGCAGGAACGGACCCTGCGCGCGGCTCTCGAACGGAGAGCTCCTCGTCGAGAGGAAGAGGATGGCGCTCTTCTCGTCGCGGGTGACGAACTGGCCTTCGCGGACGTCGAGCGGGCCCTGCTGCGCGGCGGCCAGACGCTGCAGCTCCGCGCCGAACGCCAGCAGCGGATCGGCGCCGGCGAGCCGCGCGTAGAGCGCGCCGATCGGCTGCGAGAGCTTCTGCTTGAGCTCGCGCGCCGAGCGCTGCAGCCCTTTGTCGGAGAGGCGCTCGGGCAGCTCGCGCTCGGGGTCGGCCGAGAGCAGCGCGAGGCGGTGCGGAAAGAAGAGCGCGTGGAACCGCTCGGCCAACTCCGGCGCGGGGCCGCGGTTGACCCACTCCACCTCGGGGTCCGCGCGCAGCAGTTCCGCCAGCTGCACTGCCGCCGCGATGGCCCGCGGCTGCGCCGGCGCGGAGACACTGACGACCATCGCGCGTGTCAGCGACGAGTCCAGGAGCTGCGCGCCGAGGCGCGCGAGCTGCCGGTCCTCGGCGCCGGGCAGGAACTGCGTCACGTCGGTGGAGACGCGCATCCGCAGCGCGCAGAACCCGGCCATGGCGGCGAGCACGGCGGCGGCGATCAGCGCTCTTGTGCGGTCGCGCACGCTTCAGCGTCCCGGCACCGCGAAGAGGCGCGCGAGCTCGGCCGGGCTGTACTTCCGCGCCGCGTTCACCTGGTCGAACGTCGTGACGGTCTCGTCGCCGGTCGACTCCGAGATGGTCATTCTCGAGAGCACCACGCCCTTTCCCTGCAGGACGATGGCGTCGATCACCTGCGTCATCGGCGCCAGCCTGGGCTTGAGCCGCAGCTCCCAGCGGTCGCCCTGCGGCTTGAGCTGGAGCTGGAAGATGCGCTCCAGCGCCGCCTTGTCGCCCTCGAGCAGCTTGAGGAAGCTGTCGACGAAGAGCCGCACCACCGGGTTGCCGTCGAGCGGGATGGTCTGGGTCTGCTGGCCGTCTCCAAACGTCAACTGGTCGCGATCGATGAGCAGCGTGGAGGCGACCGGCGCTGTGGTGTGCCGCACCAGCCGCGCGGGCGGTGCGAAGTGGAGCGTGCCCTCAGAGAAAAGCGGCACCGCCAGCAGCGAGAGCTTCTTCTCCTCGCGGAAATGCGCCGAGAGGCCCGGCACCGCGCGGAAGTGCGCGAGCAGCGAGTCGATGGTAACCGCTGCTGCCGGCGCAGCGCGGCCTGCGCCCGCGCAGAGCAGGAGCGCGAAGCCGCAGAGGCTACGACAGCGCGCGGAGGAGGGCATCGGGCGTCTCGAGCAGCATGCGGCCGCCTTCGTCGGTGGTGACGAGGATGGTGTGGCCGACCAGCGAGCGGCGGCCGTGCGTGAGATTGAGGATCTCGAAGCGGATGTTGAGCCGGTTCTGCACGTCGTGAAACCAGGCGTGGACGCGGAACTTGTCGCCGTAGTGGAGCGGGAAGACGTGGCGGCAGTGCGTGTCGATGACCACCTGCCGGTAGCCGGCCGCGACGAGCTGGGAGATGTCGAGGTCGCGCGAGCGCATCAGCGCGGTCCGCGCCAGCTCCAGGTACTTGAGGTAATGGCCGTGCCAGACGATGTTCATCGCGTCCACGTCGTGGAACGGCACCTCGAGGTCGATAAAGACGGTGCCCTGCTCGGGCCGCTTCACGAGAGCTCTCCGAGCGGCAGCTCATTCGCGCGCAGCAGCGCAAGGACGCGCTGGATATCAAAGTCCATGCGCCGGTCCGCGTCGTTGACCGGGACGTGCCGCCGCACCGCCGCGTGGACCGCGCGGCTGCGCGGGCCGCAGCCCTCCTGCGCGCGCAGATCGACCGCCTGGCAGAGCGCCAGCGTATGCATGGCGGCCACCGTCTCGGTCAGCTCGACGATGCGCAGGCAGTCGCGCGCGGCGATGGTGCCCATGCTGACCTTGTCCTGGTTGTGGCCCTCGGTGCTGCGCGAGAACGCGCTCGCCGGCATAGTCAGCTTGAGCGCCTCGGCGGTGAGCGCGGAGGTGGCGATCTGCATCGCCTTGAAGCCGTGGTGCGCGACCGCGTCTGGTCCTTTGCGCAGCACCAGATTTGCGGGCAGCCCGCCGTTGTCCATGGCCGGATTGCAGAGGATGGCGAGCTGGCGGTCGAGCAGGTCGGCCAGGTTCGCGACGGTGTTCTTGAGCAGGTCCATGGCGAGGCAGACGTGGCCGCCATAGAAGTTCCCGCCGTGGAGGACGTCGCCCGTCTCGGGGTCCACCAGCGGGTTGTCGTTGGCGCCGTTCAGCTCGGTTTCGATCAGCTGCCGCAGAAACGGCGCCGAGTCGAGGAGCACGCCGATGACGTGCGGCGCGCAGCGGATGGAGTAGCGGTCCTGCAGGCGGCGCGGCTGGAGGCGGATGGCCGGATCGTAGCCAATATCCGCCGCGATCCAACGGGCGCAGGTGCGCTGGCCAGCGTGCGGCTTGGCCTGGAAGAGGCGGTCGTCGAAGTGCGCGCGGTTTCCCGCGGTCACGTCGGACGCCATCGCGGTGAGCACGGCGCAGAGGCGCGCGAGCCGCAGCGACTGCTCATAAGCGAGGCAGGAGAGCGCGGTCATCACGCTGGTGCCGTTCATCAGCGAGAGCGCCTCTTTGGCCTCGAGCGCGATCGGCGTCAGGCCTGCCTCGGCCAGGCCCACCGCGGCCGGGACGATCTTGCCGTGCCAATACACCTCGCGCTCGCCGACGATGGTGGCGGCCAGATAGGACAGCGGCGTCAGGTCGCCGCTCGCGCCCACCGAGCCCTCGGCGGGGACCACCGGCAGCAGGCGGCGATTGAGCAGCTCGCAGAGCCGCTCGAGGATGATCGGGCGGATGGCCGACCAGCCGTTGACCAGCGACGCGAGCCGCGCCGCGACCACCATCGCCGATTCCAGCTCGGTCAGCATGCGGCCGGTCCCGCAGCCGTGAAAGCGCAGCAGGTTCAGCTGCAGCTCCGCGGCGAGCCCGGGCGCGACCGCGTTGCCGCACGAGTCGCCCACGCCGGTGCTGACGCCGTAGACAAGCTCGCCCGCGCCGAGCTGCGCCCGGACCGCATCGACGCCGCGCTGCAGGCGCGCCAGCCACGCGGGGTCGGTGGAAAGCTGCGCTGCCTGCTCGCCGCGCGCGACCGCGAGCAGCTGCTCCATCGTGACCGGACGGTCGCCGAATACGAAGGTCTTCATGAATCGAGGTTCCAAAAGTCGTAAAAGTTGAACCAGCTCCCGGGCGCCATCCGGCAGAAGTGCTCGAGCCGGGCCGCATACTGCCGCGCATATCCGGCGAGGGCCTTGGCGCGGTCGCCGCGCGGCAGCGAGACCTTGCTGGCGAAGGGCTCGCAATAGACCTCATAGGAGTTGGGCGCTTGATACAGGGAGATGGTGAGAAGGATCGGGCAATCCAATACCGACGCGAGGATATAGAGTCCGGCGGGAAAGCGCGCCGGCTCGCCAAAGAACTCAGCGGTGGTGACGTTGGAATCAATCCCGGCGCGGTCGCCCATCACCGCCACCATCTCGCCCGCATCGATCAACTCTTTGATGCGCAGGATGGCGTTGATATCGCCCGGCTGCAGCTCGATGAAGCGCGCGTTGGCGCCGGGGTTGATGCCGCCCAGCACCGAGTTCAGCATCTTCGCGTTGCCGCGGTAGGTGAGGATATTGACCCTCACATCCTTGGCGCCCGCGAGCACGTGCATCGCCTCGAAGCTGCCGAGGTGCGCGCTCACCAGCAGCGCGCCCTTGCCCGTCGCGCGCTGCTGGCGCATGTGCTCGAAGCCGTTCGACCTGATGGCGAGGCTGGAGATTTTTCCCTGCAGAAAGAAGACGCGGTCGAGGCTGACCTCGGCGAAGTTCAGCAGGTGCCGGTAGATCTGCCTGAAGGTCGCCTTGCCCTGGACGCGCTGGAGATAGTCGCGCGAGGCGCGCCGGGCGCCGCCGTGAAAGAGCACGTAATAGAGCGCCACGGGCCGCAGGCAGGCGCGCGCGATGGAGCGGCCGAATACGGTGCAGGCAAAGAGCATGAAGCGGATGCCGAAGATCGAGCCCTTCTCAGCGACGCCCAGCCAGGAGGTCATGAGAGCCGCCGAGCGCGTGGGCGGAACGGCCGCACCAGCAGTCGCAGGATGGCGCGCACCACCAGCCGCGTGTGCATCCAGCTGATGCGCACGTTGTCGTGGAGCATATGAAAGTGCGAGAGGCCGCCCTCGAAGTAACGGACTTTGGTGGGCAGATTGAGCGTCGCGACGCCGTCCCAGACCATGCGGACCGCGATCTCGATGTCGAAGTCCATCCGGTCGCCTGTGCCGCGGCTGGCCTTGAGCGCGGCCGCGAGCGGATAGACGCGGAAGCCGCACATCGGGTCTGAGATGGCGCGCCCGCCGGTTTCGATGGTGGTCCAGAAGCGGGTGATCTGCCGGCCGATCAGGCGGCCGCGCGGGGCGCTCGCGTCGAAGACCGGGCTGCCCAGCACCAGCGCCTGCGGGTTCTTCCGCGCCGTCTCGAGGAAGTGATCGAGGTCGGCGAGGTCGTGCTGGCCGTCGGCGTCCACCTGCAGCACGTGGCTGTAGCCGAGCGACCGCGCCACCTCGAAGCCGGTCTTCACCGCCGCGCCCTTGCCGCCGTTCGCCGCGCGGTGGACGACGTGCGCGAGCTGTCGGCGCCCCAGCTCGTCCACCGTGCTGCGTCCGGGCTCGCCGCTGCCGTCGTCGATGACGATGACGTCGCGGATCTTCTCGCGAACGGCGACGACCACCTGCTCAATGGTTGCAGGGTTGTCGAAGGTGGGGACCAGCACGCAGGGATTGAACGGGGAGGTCATCAAGCCGGCCCGACGCCGAGCAGCAGCGTGCCGGAGCTGCAGACCTGATCGCCGCGCGAGAGCGCGAAGCTGACCGAAGCGCCGTCGCGCGTGAGTTCGAGGACAAGCGTCTGCTCCGGCCGGATGGGCTTGCGGAACTTCAGCCGGGTCACGCGCAGCACCGCGCCCAGCTCGGGCCAAACGCGGCGCAGCTGCGCGACCACAATCAGCTCCAGCTGCACCACGCCGGCAAGGACCGGCGCGCCCTCGAAGTGGCCGCGGAACCAGGGGAGATCGGCGCGCACCGGGATCTCGAAGCGCCGCCGGTCACCCTCGCCGTCGAGCGGCCGCGCGGGGAGGTCGTAAGCGCCGCCTCCCGTCAGCGCCAGCAGCCGCGCGCGCGCGAGCTTGCCGTTCTCCTGCAGTGGCAGCCGCGCCAGCACATGCACCCGCCGCGGCACCACGGTTGCGTCGAAGTGCCCCAGCAGCGCCTCGCGCAGCGCCGCCGGGTCGAGGTCCTCTCCCACCGCGGCCGCACGCAGCTCGGCGCCGTGGCGCTCCGAGGGGACGGCGATCACCGCGGCGTCGGTGACGCCCAGCTGCTCGCGCAGGCGCAACTCCACCTCTGACAGCGAGACGCGCTTCCCACCGATCTTGATCACGTCGTCGAGGCGGCCTCGGTGCTCGAAGGTCCCATCCTGCAAGAGCGCGATCCGGTCGGCGCACGGGTGCGGCCGCGGCAGGTCCGCCTCGAGGAAGGGCGAGTCGAGCAGCAGCTGCCCGCCCTCGCCGGCTTCAACGCGCACGCCCGGCAGCGGCGTCCATCCGGCTCCAGCGCGGGCGCGGCCCGGGGAGCCGTTAGCGGCGCGGGTGGCGATCCCGCCGGTTTCTGACGAGCCGAAGATTTCACAGGCGTCCGGTCCCAGGTGCGCAATCCTTTCCCGCGTGGCGGCGTCGAGCGCGCCCGCAGAGGACACTAGCAGACGGACCCCGCGAAATTCGGCGGCGTCGAGCAGGGCGAGCGAGCGCAGGTGAGCTGGTACGCTGACCAGCACGGAGGCGCGGTGGGCGCGGATGGCGGCCGCGACGGCCTCGCCATGCAGCGGCGTGGTGCGGACGAAGCGCGCGCCCGCGATCAGCGGGACCAGCACGCTGAAGAGCAGCCCGTAGAGGTGGTGCGCGGGGACGGTGGCGAGGATGCAGTCGTCCGGGACGATTTGAAACGTGCGCGCCTGCAGCGCCGCCTCGCCGAGCAGCTGTGCCGCGGTCTTGCGGCACGGCTGGTGCTGCCCGGTGCTGCCGGAGGTGTAGACGGTGACGAGGTGGCGCGCGGGCGCGAGGTCCAGCAAGGGCGGCGGCGCAGCGGCGAAGTTCTCCAGCGAGGCCGGCGCAACGGCGCGGTCAAGTAGCGTGGACAGATCGATCCCCTCGCTGGCGGCGCCGTCGTGCAGGAACCCGGAAGCTCGCGCCGCGAGCAGCCGCATCGTCCCAGGCTGCGCGTTGGGCGGCAGCGCGACAAGTCGACCGGCGCTCCACGCGCCCACCAGACCGGCAGCGAAGAAATAGCGATCTTCGCAGCAGAGGAGAACCTCGCCGCCCGCGGCCGCCGGCAGCGCTCGCGCCACCACGGCCGCGTCGCGCAACAGATCGCCCAGTGTGCGGCTCCCCGGCCCCCCCACACCGACTATGCGGTCCCGTGCGGCGCCGGCGAAGAGCTCCTCACCCATGGCGCGACGGACGGCTCAGGCCGCCTTCTTCAGATGCGCTTCGACGATATTGACCACGTCCTGCACGGTGCGGACGCGGCGCAGGTCGGCCTCGTCCACTCGGCGCCCGGTCAGCTCCTGGACCTTCACCACCAGATCGACCGCGTCGATGCTGTCGAGTCCCAACTCCTCGAAGAGCCTGGCCTCGGCCGTCAGCTTCTCCAGCGGGACCTCGAACATCTCGCTCATGATCCGGCAAATCTTCGCCTGCAACTCCGGTCGCGAGAGGCCGTTCATGTCGTCCCCTTGGCCGCAGCGTCGAGGCGCATCCGGGACACGTAGGCGGCGAGGTTGCGGACGCTGCCGAAGGTGTCGCGGTTCTGGCGGTCGCTCGAATTGAACTTCACCTGGTAGCGCTTGCCAATGGCCATGGCCAGTTCGAGCGCGTCGATCGAGTCCAGCCCCAGCCCCGAGCCGAACAGCGGCGCGACGCTGTCCACCTGCTCCGGCTTGATGTCATTGAGCATGAGGGCATTCACGATCAATTCCTTGATCTCCAGTTCAAAGCTGTCGTTCATACGACCTCTGCGGTGACAGGGGGAACCAAATCTGGTGGGAACTGCGCGGCGATGGACGCGCGCACGCTGCGCGCCATCGCCCGCGGCTCGCCGCTGAAGTCCTGCGGCGAGACCGGCGGCAGCACGCGGAAGCGAAAGCGCATGGTGCCTTCAGGCACCGTGTACCACTTCATCCCGCGCATCAGCCCCCGCGGGGTGCAGTCGATGTGAACCGGGACCACCGGCACGTTAGCGGCCTGCGCGATGACGAACGCGCCCTGCCGGAACTCGCCCATGCCGTGGGCAGGCGAGCGCGTGCCCTCAGGGAAAATCAGCACCGGGTCGCCCGAGCGCAACCGATCGACCGCGCCCTGCACCACGCCGGCACCGGACATCGGACCGCCGTCACCCGCGTCGATATGGTCGCCGTACTGGAGCATCCGCCCGACGAACGGGCTGTGCATCACCGCGCCCTTCACCACGCAATACATCGTCGGATAGAGCGCCAGCAGCAGCACCACGTCGATCAGCGTCGGATGGTTCGCGACCATGACGAAGGGACCGCGGAGCGGGATGCCCTGCTCGATCTCGCTCGGCTCGAAGTCCACCAGCGCGAAAAAACGCATGTACTCGGCGTGCAGGCGCAGGCTGCGGTTGAGCACCTCGCGGCACCGGCGGCTGCTCTCCCGCGGATCGCGGCGGTGCCGGAAGCGGAGCGCGGGCAGCACCGTCCAGGAGAGCAAGAGTCCGCCCCACCAGAAGACGAAGAACGCGCTGCCGGTGAAGAGGATGCGGAAGAGCAGTGCGATGCGCCTTCCCATCTGCAGCATTCTCCCCGAGTGGCTTTTTTCGGCCCGAAATTTACCGGAGCCTTGAGCGGCCTGATGAAGGGCTCGCCGAAGACGCGCAACCGGGCGCCAAGAGGGGGCAAGGCAACCACGCCCGCGGAGCCTGTGTCAAGACGCTTGCCGAATACCTCCGCCAGCGACCGCCCCTCTGGCTCCCCTTCGGTCTTGCGCATCGGAAGTTCGCGTCCCCGCGGGTTCACCACGACCCGGGTGCGGCGGGAGAGGCTCCCCATTTCGATGCCTCAACAGGCGGTGGCGCTCGACGTGGGCTCCGCACCGGCGCCGCCGACGCGCGTGCTGCAAAAGCGGCCCGACTGGTTGAACTACTCCCCGTAGTCCTTGCCACGCCAGCAGCGTTTCTGCGGCGGCGCTGCCCGGTTGCGGATCACCACGCAGGGCGGGCGGCCGGCAAGGGCACGCCCGAGGGTCCAGAGGCCGAAGTCGCGCAGGACCTCGCGGCCCTCGCCACCGGCGACGCGCACGATGACGAGCGCGCAGCCGCCCGAGCCGCAGAGCCGATCGCGGCCGCGCGCGAAGAGGTAGACGGCGTCGGGGAGCGTCCGCGATTCGACGTCGAAGTCGAGCACCGGATCGCACTCGTTGCCGGCCCCGGCGCAGAGCGGCGTCGCGGCTTTGCCGAGCGGCCCGGTCAGCGTGCCGTTCCAGTCTTTGACCGGGTCGCCCAGCGACACCGTCTGCACCAGGCGCCGCTTGCCGTCGTCGAGGCCCAGCCGCAGCTCGGGGACAGAGTCGCCATCGAGATCCCGCAGCGCGTAGGTCAACGCGGCGGCGCTGGGCGAGC
This sequence comes from Deltaproteobacteria bacterium, assembly GCA_025358085.1. Taxonomy (GTDB): domain Bacteria; phylum Myxococcota; class Myxococcia; order Myxococcales; family 40CM-4-68-19; genus JANYKT01. Next base: position 22,895 of record JANYKT010000072.1, read on the forward strand.
GGTACAGGACCGCGAGTGTGTTCAGGGCGAAGTCGGCCGCGACCACCACCAGGGCCTCGGCGGCCGGAGATTTACGTGCGATGAGCAGCGGCAAAAGCGACCGGTTCCCCGCGCGCACCGCCACCCGCGGCGAATCGCGGAAGGTCCACTCGCCCGGCGGCCAGAGCTCCGTGAGCGGCATCGCTGCAAGCGGCCGGCCCTGCACGCGGACTTGCAGGAAGCGCCGCCCGTCACCGCACGCCAGCAAGAGGAGCTGTCCCGGCCCGATGCGCCCAAGCGGGGCGAGCGACGATCCGGGGCAGGTGATGGCTTTCTGCGGGACGGCCGCGGCTCGTGTTCCCGGGCGAAAGGGCGCCGCAGAGACAAGCGACGCGAGCAGAGGCGCCAGTAGCGCCGCGGCCAGCACCAGCTTAAACAGCGCCCTTGAGGCCCGCCGCCAGGCGCAGGGCCTCGGCGCGGTCGGTGCGTTCCCAGGTGAACTCGGGCTCGCTGCGTCCGAAGTGACCGTACGCCGCGGTGCGCTCGTAGATGGGCCGCAGCAGATCGAGATCGCGGATGATCGACCCCGGCTTGAGCGAGAAGACCTCCTTGACCGCCCTCTCGATGCGCTCCTCGGGGACCGCGTGCGTTCCGAACGTCTCGACCATCACGCTGACCGGCTCGGCGATGCCGATGGCGTACGCCACTTGCACTTCGCAGCGCTTGGCCAGACCCGCGGCGACCACGGTCTTGGCCACCCAGCGCGCGGCGTACGCAGCCGAGCGATCGACTTTCGACGGGTCCTTGCCGGAGAAGGCGCCGCCGCCGTGGTGGCCCATGCCGCCATAGGTATCGACGATGATCTTGCGGCCGGTCACGCCCGAATCGCCCTGCGGCCCGCCGATGATGAAGCGGCCGGTCGAGTTCACCATGCGCTTCATTCCTTCGGCGCGCAGCTCGACTGGAACGACCTTGTTGATGACTTCCTCGTTGATGGCTTCGCGCAGGTGTTCGGTGGTGACCGAGTCCTCGTGCTGCGCGGCGATGACGACGGCCGAGACCTTATGGGGCCGCCCCGCCTTGTATTCGACCGTAACCTGTGACTTGCCGTCGGGGCGGAGGAACTTCAGGTTCCCGCGGCGCGCGGTCGCCAGCTGCCTGGTGAGGCGGTGCGCGAGCGCGATCGGGAGCGGCATCAGCTCCGGCGTCTCGTCGCAGGCGTAGCCGAACATCATTCCCTGATCGCCCGCGCCCTGCTCCTTCGACGCGCTCGAGTCCACGCCCATGGCGATCTCGGGCGACTGCTGCTCGACCGCCACCATCACGCCGCAGCTCTTCGAGTCGAAGCCCATCGAGCCGTCATTGAAGCCGATGCGCTCGACGGTGCGGCGCACGATGGCCGGATAGTCGAGGCGCGCGTGCGTGGTGATCTCGCCGAGCAGGATCACCAGGCCGGTCTTGACCGCGGTCTCCAGCGCGACCCGGCTCTGCTTGTCCTGGCGCAGACACTCATCGAGCACCGCGTCCGAGACCTGATCGCAGATCTTGTCGGGGTGACCTTCAGTGACCGATTCGGAGCTGAACAGCGCGTCGCGAAGCTGCATTGATTTCCTCGGCTAAAAAGGCGGCGGAGGATCCACTTCGCGGCTCGCCTTGTCAACGCCTGTTCAGCGGCATGCGTCCCTTGAAGCGCGGTTAATTCAAGACGGCGGCGCGGCAGACGGCCGCGCCGGACCGCTGACCAGCTGGGGAAAGCGCTTGTGCATCTGCTGCAGCACGAAGCGCTCGATCTCATCCACCGACGAGAAGCTCATGGCCGCCTCGAGCAGCTCGCGCGCGTCGCGCAGGTGGGCGAGGCGGATGACGCGCCTCACCGGCGGAATGTCCGCGGGATTCATCGAGAGCGTGTCGAGCCCCAGCGCCAGCAGCACCAGCGCGTTGGCGGGGTCGCCGGCCATCTCGCCGCACATGGAGATCTCGATGCCGGCGCTGCGGGCGCCTTCGACCGCCGCCTGGATGAGCCGCAGCACGCCCAGGTGGAGCGGCCGGTAGAGATAGGCGACGTCGCGGTTGCCGCGGTCGATGGCCAGCGAATACTGGATGAGGTCATTGGTGCCGATGGAGAAGAAGTCGCATTCGCGCGCCAACCGGTCGGCGGCCAGCGCGGCGGCCGGCGTCTCGATCATGATGCCGATGGGGATGTTCTCCGCAATCGGCACGCCTTCCTTGCGCAGCTCTTCTGCGATCGCCTTGATCTGGGCCTTGGCTTCGCGCAGCTCGGACACCGCGGCGACCATCGGCAGCATGATGCGCAGGTTCCCCTCTGGCGACGCGCGCAACATGGCGCGGATCTGGGTGCGGAAGAGCTGCGGGTGCTTGAGCGTGAAGCGGATGGCGCGCAGGCCCATGGCGGGGTTGGCTTCGTGCGAGCGGTGGCCGATGGGCAGCTTGTCGCCGCCCAGATCCAGGGTGCGGATGGTGACCGGC
>JANYKT010000023.1 GCA_025358085.1 Deltaproteobacteria bacterium
ATGGTCGCGGCGACGGGACCAATCGATTGTGCACTCGAGATCGCTGTTTGTTTCGAGCGGCCGGTCGAGCAGGTGCAGCACCGCGCCGTCGTGCTCGCGGGTATCGAGGACCTGCGCATTGCCCAGCGTGCCGCGGTCACCGGGCTGTCCGCCGCCTTCGGGATAAAAGGCGCTGCGGTCGAGCACCGCGGCGGGCTTGCCATCGAAGTCGCGCAGTTCGGTGACGCGCGCGCGGAAGCTCTGGAGATAAGGGTCGCTCAGGTACAGGCGCTCGGTCATGCGCGCAGTTGTAATGCAATCGGCCGCGAACTTCAGCGCCTTGTCTGCCGTAGTGCTCCCGTGAGTTGGCTCGGATCGAAAGCGCGCGAGGGCGAATCCAGGCCGATGCTGCCCGGGTATCTGCAGAGCGCTCGGCCTCGCCGGCTAAACTAGCCGGCCTTGGATGCGGTAACGAGGGCAACTCGATTGCTCGCAATTGATAGCGCACCCCGGCTTTTGCGCCGAGGCGACTCTTGCGCCGATGCGACCGCCACTTCGAACACGCGGAGATGCCTTTTGCGTCGATGTCCCTGGGGGCGCCAGCAGCACGGTGATCTTCGCAAAGTGCTCGCGCGGTCGGGCGCTCGCCTGGCTGCCCGGGGCCTCCCCTGGCCACTGCACCCCCGGTCCCCAGGTTCCCAATCAAACACAGTCGCAGTTTGAGGTGCTGCACGATCAGCTCGCTTTCCGTCGGCCTCTTTTGTGCCGTCCTTGCCTGTGGGCCCACCTCGACACCGGCCGATCCCGGCAATAGCGCCACTGGAGGCGGCGGGAATACCGTCGACGCCGGCTCGGGAGGCGGGACGGACGCAGGCGGTACCGCGAGCGACGGCGGGACGACGGGAGCCGATGGCGTCGCGCTCGACGTCGATGGCGGCACGGACGGCGGCTCGGGCAATGACGGCGGCTCGGACGGCGGAGCGACCTGCGGGCCCGCGTACCGGCTCCTCGACCTCGGCGCCCATGGCCGCGCTTTTGGCGGCATCCTCGATATGAGCCGCAGTGGCATCGTGCTCGCGTACGCCTCGGGCTCGGCGGGCGTGGTCCGCTACCTCTACGAGACCAACACCTTTGCCAGCACCGACGTCGACGGCGTGCTCACCACCAACGTCTATTGGATCACCACCAGCTGGGACCGCGATCTCGCCATCCGCACCATGCCCAAGGCGGGCGGCGCCATCGCCACTGTCTAGAGCACCCGGGCAATTGCGTCGAGGGCAACCTCTCCGTCGACGACCAGGCGGTCTACTTCACCATCTGCCCGGGCATCGCCTGCAACAACGCCAACCCGGGCGTCTGGCGGGGGCCGAAGACGGGCGGCCCGGCGGTGCGGGTCGCCGACGGCGTGGGACAGTTCGCGCTCAGCGACGCGGCGATCTTCTCCACGGCATCCGATCAACCCCTGCTGTTCGCTGCACGCACGAGCTTCCATCCCGTGGCCAGCAGCCAGGTCGCGGGCGCCGTGATGAGCGGACCGTCCTGCTGGTGCGGAAGCGTGCCATTGATCAAAGATGCAGAAGAGTATTCGTCGGCCCTTGCGCTGGTTGCCTCGCCTCGCCGCGCTGCGTGCACGTTGAAGTTGCCGCGCACGTAGCGAAGCGCATTGGAAACCTCGGTCGGGGTTCTCAGGATGTGCGCGTGATAGCGGTCGGCGAAGACGGCGCCGTGCCGCTCCATCAGTTTGTTGAGGCCCTTGGCAACGCGGATCTCGAGGGACTGGATGCCACGCGCGAGGGCGCGCTCGTCCTGGGCCTCGACCAGCAAGTGGAGGTGATTGCCGAGGATGGAGTACTCCGCCAGCCGGAACGCCCGGCGGCCATGAATCGCTTTAAACGCCGCCGCGATTCTTCGGAATGACCGGCGGCTGCGCAAGTTCCAGACGGATTCGCACACACGCAGCGTCACATGCACAGGATAGCGAGCCTTGAGGACGGCACGCGGCCGATGAGGGATCCCGGCCTTCGAGCCTTTAGCCTTCCGTCCGGCACCGCGCCGTTTTCCGCCTCGCGCATGAAGTCGGCGAGGCAACTGTGGAGAGGATGCGAGCATTGATTGAGCATATATAGAAAGAGATTTCCGGTCAAGGGGTTGCATAGCCTGAACGCTTCTGAAATCGGCTTGCCGTCGGGTCTCTGCTGGAGGCGGCCCCGCGGCGGGGATAGCCCCTCAACCCAGCACTGGTTCGTTCAGTTCGTGCACGCACGGCATGGATGAGCTCAACGGTGTCGGCGCCGATCAAGTTGTTCCCGCACAGCTCTATTCTCCTCTGAAACTATTCTCTCTGACGTTCGAGCTCGGAACACTGCCCGGTATTGAGATTTGACAAAGAGTAACAAAGTAGTTACGGATAGCGCAGTGAACGCGATCACCCAAGCCCTCGCAGACCCGATTCGCCGGGACATCCTGCGGATGCTGCGGGACCGCGACATGGCCGCCGGGGCGATCGCGAGCGCGTTCTCAGTGAGCCGCCCAGCTGTCAGCCGCCACCTGCGCGTGCTGCGCGAAGCGGGCCTGGTCCGCGATGAGCTGCGCGGGCGAGGGCGCATCTACCAGATCGAACTCGCCGCGCTCGCGGAGCTCGAAGCATTCCTGCAGGAGCTACACGCCACCGTCGCGAGCGAGTGGGAGCGCCGGTTCATGGCGCTCGAAACCGAAGTTCATCGCGTGCGCCGCCAGCGCAAGCGTGCCCCCGAGATGATGAGCACCAACCAAACAAAGAAGGAGACAGCATGATCCCCCGACCGACCGGCCGCGTCGCTGGCAACGAACTCATCATCACCCGCAGCTTCCGAGCGCCGATCGACGACGTGTGGACGAGCGTAACGAAGCCCGAGAGCACTGCGCGCTGGTTCGGCCGTTGGGAAGGCGAAGCCGGCCTTGGCAAGACGGTTCGCTTGCTGATGGTCTTCGAGAAGGGCGACGCGTGGACGAACGTCCTGATCGAGACCTGCGAGCCGCCGCGCCACCTCGTCGTCAAGACGACAAGCGCCTTTGGCGAAAAGCGCCTCGAGCTCAAGCTCGCGCAGACCGGCGATACGACGGAGCTGACCTTCGTGCACCACCTTGCCGACAAGAAGAAGATGGTCGGCGAGCTGGGCCCCGGTTGGGAGTACTACTTCGACAACCTCGTCGCCGTGCGCGCGGGCGAGCCGCTACCGAAGTTCGAAGACTACTATCCGGCGCAGAAGCAGTACTTTCTCGACCAGGCCTGACCAGGCGTCGGTAACTCGGGCGCGAGTGTTTCCTATGTTTTCATCTGGCCGCAGGGGGAGCACACCATGGGAATCCTGTTGTGGGTCCTGCAGATCCTCGCCGCGCTCCTGTACGGAGCGTCGGGAGTCCTGAAGGTGTTCATGTTCGACAAGGTGAGCGAAGGGGTCCGGTCCTTCAATGCGTTGCCACGAGAAGCCTGGATGGTCCTCGGCATCCTTGAACTCGTCTGCATGGTCGGGCTGATCGTCCCAGCTGCCTTCCACCGGCATCCGGCGCTTACGGTGCTGGCCGCCACGGTCCTGGCGGTCGAGAGCATCGTGTTCGTCTGGGTGCACACCAAGTACCGCGAGTTCCCGCCCATCATCTTGAGCGGCGTGCTGGGCCTCCTCATGGCGTTCATCGCGTATGGCCGGTTGGTCCTGAGTCCGATCTTCTGAACGGGGGACGTGGAAGCAACTGATTTCCGCGTCCGCCAACCCGACGCCCCGCGCCCGTTTGCCCTCATTCGAGTGCTCCCGTCGCGATCAGCAGTCCCGCAGGACGAAAAGCCTTCTCCCGGGACCTATCGCAGCGGCAGCGAAAGTTGCCCGCGACGCGGCTTCGGCGCCGCGGCTGGGCCGAAGACGGTCATTCCACCATACGAGTGGGATTGCTCGCGCTCCCGCTCGAGGTGCTGTTCGAGCGTGGGTCCGGAAGCGACGCACTCGAGCCGTCGCGACTGCTCGTCCAGGCTCCGCAAGGCCGCGAGCTTGTCGTCGTTGCCGAGCCGGGCCCGGGACACCGCGGCCTTCAGCACGGAGATGGTGCGGTCGTAGACCTTGAGCGGAACCGGAAAAGGGTGGCCGTCCTTGCCGCCGAGCGCCAGCGAAAAGCGCGCCGGGTCGCTGAAGCGGCAGGGCGCGCCGTGGAGCACTTCGGCAACGGCCGCGAGCGCCTGCACCGTGCGCGCGCCGACGCCGGGCTGAAGCAAAAGCTCGGGGAAGTCGCGCGGGCCCGCGTCGGCCGCGGCCGCGAGGGTGCCGCGCAGACGGCGGAGGAAAACATCGCTCGGCCGCACCTCGTGGTGCGCGGGCAATTGCAGGCGCGGAAGCTCGCGCAGGACCAGGTCCGGCGTGGCTGCGAGCAGGACCTGGGCCGCGCGGGACGGCGCCGCGCGGCGATCGCACAGGTTGACGATGGCGTCCGGAAACGGCTGGCCCTCGATGGCGGCGTGCGGCTCGTCGACGAAGCTGCGCACCGTCTCGGAGAGCCAGTGGTAGCGCCGCGCCTGCTTGCGCTCATCGTTCATTCCCTGCTGCACCACGGTCCAGGCGCCGTCGCTTGCGACCACGAAGCCGTGCAGGTACAGCGCGAAGCCGTCCTGCACGCAGGCGCTGTCCACCTTGGCGACCAGCCGCGAAGTCCGCGCGAGGGCGGCTCCGTCGAGGCCGGTGCGCTCGCCGAACGCGACCAGCTCGGCTGGCGTCTTGCGCGAATGCTTGCCGCGGCCGCCGCAGACCGTCAGACCCAGTTCGCGCTCGCGGCCACAGAGGCCCCGCTTCAGTGCGCCCAGCACGCTGGTGGTGATCCCGCTCGAGTGCCAGTCCATGCCCATGACGCAGCCGAGCGCCTGGAACCAGAACGGATGCGCGAGGCGGCGCAACACTCCGTGCGGGCCCTCTTCGAGAACGAGCGCCTCGACGATGACCGCGCCCAGCCGCGCCATCCTCGTGGCGAGCCAAAGCGGGACGCGTCCGCCGTGCAAAGGGAGATCGGCGCTGCCGGTGCGGGCACCCATACGGACGTTCAGTATAGCCGGTGATAGCCTGCACCGCCATGAACGTGAACGGCGCGGAACTCCAGGTCGAGGACAGCGGTGGGACCGGTCCAACAGTGCTCTTCGTGCATGGACTGCTCTGGAGCGGCCGCATGTTTGCTGCGCAGATCGCGGCGCTGCGCGACAGCTTCCGCTGCGTTGCCGTCGACCTGCGCGGGCAGGGCAAGAGCGAGATTACGAAGACCGGCTACGGGATGGACTCGCTCGCGGACGACGTTGCGAAAGTGATCGAGACGTTCGGGCCGGTCCACTACGTCGGCCTCTCGATGGGCGGATTCATCGGGATGCGCCTCGCGGCCCGGCGGCCGGAATTGATCCGCTCGCTCACACTCATGAACACCGCCGCCGACCGCGAGCCGCGCCGGAACATCCCGAAGTATCTGGCCATGGGCCTCGTCGGCCGCGCGCTCGGGCTCGGGTCGCTGATTGATTCGGTCATGCAAGTGATGTTCGGCGAGCCGTTCCTGCGCGATCCGTCGCGCGCCGCCGAGCGCGAAGCGCTGCGCTCGGTGCTGCTGCTCAACACTCCCGTGGGCGCGCAGCGGGCCACCCACGGCGTCATCTTCCGGCGGCCGGTCGAGGGAGAGCTGCACAGGATTCGCGCGCCGACGCTGGTGATCGCGGGCGCGGAAGACAGGGCCGTGAAGCCGACGCGCTCGAAGCGCACCGCGGCGCTGATTGCAGGCGCGCGGTTTGTCTTGGTGCCGCGCGCGGGGCATTCGTCCACACTGGAAGAACCGGCCGCCGTGACGGCTGCCCTGCGCGAATTCCTGATTGCCAATAGTGCTCCTTAATTTAATCAGTCTGCATGCAGGGGCGGCCGCGCCCCGCGCAGGCGCCGATTCATCGGTTCGGAGAAGCGGCTGGCAACCACGGCGCCCAGCGGCCCCGAGAGCGCGAGCATGCCGATCACCCAGAGTGCGAGCGGCCCGCGCTGGGCTCGCACGTACAGCGCGGTCCCTGCGAGAACGACGAACTCGTGTGTCAGGTAGATCTCGTAGCTGTGCCGTCCGAACCAACGAATCGGTGCTGTGAGACGACTTCCCTCTCTTTGCCTGAGTGCCGTCGCGATGATGATTGCGCAGGTTCCGATGGCGAGGATTGCGCCGTCGAGTCCCTGGCGGCCGATGAAGCTCCTCCAGTGCCAGCGTGGCCAGACCGCGATCAAGAGCAGGAGTGCGCTGCCGCCGATCGAGAGCAGAGGCAGGCATCTTGAAAGAGAACTGGTGCGTTGCGAAAGCCATTCAATCAAGAGGGCAGTGAGAACGCCCATTGCAATGGCGTCCATTCCTCCGAGATACGACTTCTCCTGCCAGATCTCATTGGTCTCGCGGAACGAGCGAGCCTGTGGCCCCGCCACGACCAGGACGAGGAGGAGCGCGACGAAGAGCAGCAGGCCGCGACGCCGCCGGAAGAGCAATAAGCAGACGAGTGGGAAGATTGCGTAGAACAGCTCTTCGATTGACAGCGACCAAAGGATATCCCAGCTGGGCGGCAGCCAGCCACGCGCGGCTTCCAGCCAATTGAGATGGAAGGTCAACGCGGCGAACAGCGCGCGCGGCAGGCTTGCGCGATCGGGTCGAATGACGAAGTCCGGCACCCGGAAAAGGTGCAGCGCGCTCAAGACCACCAGCAGAACCAGCAGGAGCGGGGCGATGCGGGCGAAGCGGAAGCGATAGAACACGGCAGGCCGCAGCTTCTCGAGCGACCCGAAGCGGCGCAGCGAAGTCGTCGCGATCAGGAAGCCAGAAATCGCAAAGAAGACGGTCACACCATTGTTGCCATTGTTGAAGAGCAGGTGCGCAAGCGAATGCGGCAGCGAGGTTCCGATGTGGAAGCCCGCGAAGCCGAGACGAAGCTTGATGTGCAGCAGGACGACGGACAGGATTGAAAGCCCGCGGAGCGTGTCGATGCCGTCCAGCCGGGGCAGGCGTGCTTGCGGGAGCTGCCGGGCTAGCGCGCTCATCTGCCTTCAGAGACGTCGCGCGTGGCCGAGGCGAATGAGACTGGTCCTGCGAGGCGCGGGCTCGCCGATGGGATCGGGGCAGTGCGCGCGCACTTTGCACGGCGCGCATTCGGCGCCGCTCCAGACTGCCTGGTACAGCGCCGAGACGCGGTCGATGGTGTCGAAGTCCTCGGTGCAGAACCCGAGCTCGAAGTTGCGCTTGCGGTCGGCCCTGGCGCCGAGGCCCGCACCGGTGAGGTTCGCGCTGCCGAGGTAGGCCCAGGCGCCGTCGACGATCACCGCCTTGAAGTGCACCCGCGGACAAATCTTCAAGTCAAGTCCGCCGGCCACGAGTCGCCGGCGTTTGTCGAACGAGGCTCGGAACGGGCGCGAGGGCAGCTCGGCGTGCAGCACGCGCAGCTCTACCTTGCGCGCCGCGAGCTCGCCGAAGAGAGCGGTGATCGAGCGCCCTTCGACGTGCATGTCCTTGACGTTGGCAGTCGAGATCCAGACCGACTCGCGGGCGTGGGCGAGCTTGTCCAGTACGACGGTGCGATAGAGCTCGCTGCCGAAGAGCAGGTCAGCCTCAATGGAGCGCATGCTGCAGCCGTAGCATGGCTATCTATACGGGGACACCATTGGTGTGAATGTCCCGTCGAGTCCCGCTCCAGGGTGTCCCCGTGGATTCGCGCGACTCAGCGCAACAAGCGAAAAGAGTCCAGGAACCGCTGCGTCTCCGGCTCCTCGTGCGGCGCGATGACCATGATCTCGAAGCTGCGCTCGCCGTCCTTCATCGTGCGGACCACGGCCACGCCGCCGCCCGGACGGCGCAGCCTGAGCTCGCGCGCGGTGGGGCCCGCCGCCGGCACGGCAACGTCCGAGACGACCTCGCCCGGCCGGGCCGCCCGCAGGTCCCCGTTGGTCCAGCGCACTTGATAGAAGCGTTCCGGACCTTGGTTCGCCTGCTCGAGCGTCGTGCCGGCGACGGCGATGACCCGCGGCGCACGCGGCAGCAGGATGGCGAAGTGGCCGTCCTTGCTCTGGTGCTCGCTCCACTTCGCCGGAGCCGCGAGCCCCAAGAGGCCGATACCGACGCAGAGCGCAAGCAGCGCGACCGCCCATCCGGAAAGCAGCGCCGCGGTTGTTCCAAAGCGTGGAGGCGGCTGCGCGGCGTCCAGGATTTGCTCCATTGCCGTCGCGACCCGGCGCCACGGCAGCGCGGCGCGCGCCAGCGTGAACAGTTTCCGCGCCTGCGCAGGCGCGAGCTGGCCAGGATCCCGCGGAAGGTCCCGCACCGACGGCGCCGCGCGGAGCACGCGGTAGCGGAACACAAGCGTGATCAGCAGGAAACCTGCGGGCGCCAGCAGCAGCCAGTTGCGCGTCTGCAACGCGAAGAATGCCAGCGCGGCGACCCCTACCGCGAGGAAGCCAGGCTCGAGGAAGCGATTGCGCGAGAAGAGCGACAGCCGGAACAGCCGCCCGGCGTCGAGCGGCGCGAAGGGCATCAGGTTCAACCCATTGATGATGAGCAGGCTCATCGCGAACGTGTGCAGCGGAGCGCTGGGAGCGTGCAGGCTGGCGATGAGCAGCAACAACCCCAGCAGCAGGCCGGGCACCGGACCGAGCAGCAGGACCACGCCCTCTTTCCAGGGCAAAAGCTTTCCCGAGACCCAGGCGCTGGGGATTGGAATGAAGGACATCTTCCCGTCGCGGTAGCCGACGAGCCGGAGGCCCGCGAATTGGCCGAGCTCGTGGAGCGCGAGGGCAATCACCAGGAGGGCGAACGAGGAGAGCGACCGGTCCGCGCCCAGCTTGACCAGCGTGAACCCGGCGAGCGAGAGGAGGAGCAGGATCGAAAGGCCGCCGCGCTTCGGCGCGAGGAATCGTTGGTGCTCGCGCTGGTATTCAACCTCGAGCGCGGCGTCCTCGAAGGGCAGCTCCGGCGAAAGGGCCGGGTGGTCCTCGGGGAACGCCAGCGCCTCGGTCACGGCGTGCAGCCGTTCACGGTGGCGATGCCGTACTTCGGCGCGCCGGCATTTCCGGTGTTGCGCGCGTCGCGTCGATAGCTCGGCCAAGGCGTATCGGCGAGGCCGTGATCGTCGGTGACGAAAGCGTAGACCATGTTGCTCGCGGCGGCGAAGAGCCTGCCCGAGCAGTCCATCGCCAAGGCGCGCCAGATGGTCCCGGTGGCGGTGGGCGGCGTGAACTGCCAGGAGATCTGCGTGCCTTCTTGCGCGCGCAGGACCCGCAGGCTGCGCGGGTAATAGGTATGACCGTCCGAGCCCTGAAGCGGCACGCGCGCGAACTTGCCCGAGGGCAGCGTGAAGAGCGTGAGCGGCGTCCCCGTCAGCGGATCAAGGTCGAGCACGTTCGAGCTGAAATCACCGAGATTGAGCTTGCCGGCGAGGTCGATGGTGGGCTCTCCGCTTGCGGCAATGGGCTGGGACCAGAGTTGCGAGGGCGACTGATCGAACGCGAGGACTTTGCTGCCGTTGGCGGCGAAGACTCGGGTGCCATCGGTCACGAGGCTGAGAAAGGGCCCGCCCGTAGAGGTGTCGCTGCGGGCTGCGCCCGGCGTCCCGGCGGCCTGCAGCGGGTGGCGGGAGAAGCCGGCGCTGGTGCCAACGAAGACGCCGCCGTCGAGGACCAGCGGAGAGCTGGTGCCGTCCGTGCCGCTGGTCGCGACCGAGACCGCGCCGCTTGCGGATGCGGCCCACAGCGTGGCGCTGTCGCTGGCGGCAACGACCACGGTTCCTCCGTTGGTGATGGCGGGACCGGTCGAGAATGCACCCAGGTTGTCGGCGTGCCAGACCACGGCGCCCCCGGGCGAGAGCGCGTAGATGCTCCGGCTCGCGCCAGCGACGTAGATGGCGGGCGCGTCGCCTTCGTCGATGGCAGGCGGCCCATAGATGGCGCCCATGCCGGTGCCCGAGGCGGTGCCGGCGTCGGCGCCCCAGCTCCAGAGAACCGCGGGGCGATCGGGCGCGAGCGCGTAGACCGTGTCGGTGCCGCCGTCGGTGGTGGCGATGACCTCGCCGTTTGGATGGATGGCAAGTCCGGTGACGGCGCCGACGAGCGCGGTCTGGAAGAGGAGCCGAGTGGTCCGAGCGAGCACCGGGGCGCTGGTGGCGTTGGCCGCAGCCGAGCCGTCGCCGGCGCGCGCGCGATCGCTTGCGTCCACCACGAGTTGCAGGAAGCCGCCAGGGACAGTGCTGCCCGAACTCGTGGGGAATGTATTCGTGCCGGTGTGGAAGGCGCCGTTTCCAGCGGCGTTGAGCGGCAGCGTGACGTCGAAGTCGCAGCTGGTTGTCCCGGGGGCGCAGCCGAGCGCGCGGGGCATGCCGGGACTCACGCCGCCGTCGAGCTCGACGCCGTCGATGTGCATCACCGCGCTCGCGAGGCCGCCCAGATCCGACAGCGTTCCTTTCACATGGACCGCGTCCGAATAGATGAAGCTCTGGCCGTCGTAACCGGTGTTGGCCACCAGCGCGGGGTACGCCAAGCCGTTGCCCGGCTCCTGATCCTTGAACACTTTCACCGACGCGACCGGCGCCGCATCGTCAATGAAGCGCGTGCCGGGCACGCTGGTCGGATGCTTCAAATTGTCGCGCGCCTGCACCGCAAAGGTGTAGGGGCCCTCTTGGCCCTGGGGCGCGTCGGCGGCGTTGAGCTGGAAGAGATAAGTGCCGCCGTCGCTGCTGGTCGGCGCAATCGGAACGCCCGCGGAAACGAGTTGGGGCGTGCCCGACAAGCCGCTCGGGTCAGAGATGTTGACCGAGATGGTCACGAGGCTCGTCCCACCGTCGAGCAACAGGCGCGCGTAGGGTTGCGGGTCGGCGAAGATCGAGATCGACGGCGGCGCGTTGTCGAAAAAGACATGCTGGGCGGGGCTCACTGCGTGGTGCTCGGCTCTGAACTCGCCAGCCGTGGCGGCGAGGCTGTCGTCGGCGGAGAGAGTGAAATCAACCGGGGTGCTGCCGTCGCCGGTCGAACTGCGCGGCAGGGAGAAATCAAACGAGCTTCCGGCGCTGGCGGTTCCCGGGTGCGCGCAGGCAGCGGTCTCGCCGGGGAGCCGCAGGCAGATGCTGGAGGCGTCGAGGCCGGCCGCGTCGGAGAACTGAGCGCTGACCCTGAGCGGCGTGGTGCCGCCGATGAAGAAGGGGCGACCTGACGGCGAGAGATAATCGGGCGCGGTGGAAATGACGATGGAGGTGATCTGCGGCGCGTCGCGGTCGATGCGGAGCAGCTCTTTCGGGTCGCCGGCAAGAGTGGCCCCGTTGCCTGCCAGGTCCTTCGCGCCCAGAGAATACGCGACCGCGCTGGTCTTGCCTGCAGGCGCGACCGAGTCGTCCAAAACGATGGCGAAGCTGTACTGCCCGCCTGTGCCGGGAGTGCCGACGTGCGCGAGCGCGCCGATCAGGAGTTGCACGGACCTGGCATCGATGCCCGAAAAGCTGCCGTCGGTCACCGTCGCGAAAACGGTCGCCGTCGCACCGCCGGCGAACAAAGTCGCGCTGCTGTCCCCGACGAGCGTGATGGTGGGCGCGTGCTGATCGATGATGAGAGCAACGGCCGCGCTGGTGGCGGGCCCGGCGATTGCGAAGAGCTGCGCCGGGCCGTCGTCCACGCCTGCGAGAGAAAGCGACGCCGCCCAATTGCCCGGATCAGCAGCGATGGGCATCGCCCGACCATCGACAGCAACGACGACGGCGCTGCCGCGGCGCAGTTCGAAGCGGACGGCACCGACGCCGCCGGGGGCCCGGGCGGTCGCGGTGGTCTGCAGTGTGTCCTTGGCGAAGCCGCTGGACGGGCTGGTGATCGACACCTGCGCGCTGACGACGGCAACGCAAGCGTTCGCACTGCAAACGTGCTGCAGATCGCAGAACGGGTTGCAGCCGGCAAAGACGCAGACCGGCAACTGCTGGGCGAGGTCGCAGCGGCTGCCGGTGGCGCAATCGGCGTCGCGGGCGCACTTGCCTGTTTCGGAGGTGCGGCAGGCGGTGCTGAGCAGGAGCAGGAGAAGGAGAAGGCGCATAAGTCCTAGAAAGCGAAGACGAGGAGAGCGCCGGCCCCGGCGAGTACGGCCGAGGCGGCGAAGAGAAGGTTGGCCGTGCGGGCCGACGAATTTCCCGAGTTGAGCGTGGCGACATCCCCGGTTCGATAGGAGCCGCCGTTGCTGTGATAGGCGGCTTCGGCCGAGCCGAGGTCGGACCGGCTGCGGGCGCCAAAATAGATGCCGAATCCTGCGGCCACCGCGCCCGCGCTCGCCACGGCGATGCCGGCCGGTTTGTTCCAGCTGCGTCCCGGCGGTCTTTTCGGTGGCTGGTCGAAGGCTGACGTTTCAGCGACCACGGCTACGGGCGCCGCGCGCGACCTCTCCGCTGTCTCCGGCAGCGAAAGCGAAAGAGGTGATTCGTGCACGATGGAGATGGTGCGCGCCGTCGAGCGCACGCCGCTCCGCACCACCAGGGCGTGCAGACCGACCGGCAGCCGCGACAAGCCCGGCTTGGCGACGGCCCCGTCGAGCTCGACGCTGGTTCCCGGCGCCGCGCTGAGCTTGAGTTCGCCGGTGCAGCCTGCCGGGACCAGCACGCGGCAAGCGAGGAACTCGGCAGCCGCGACGGCCTCGACGTCCTTCACCGTGGCCTGCTGGGGGTCGCCGAGGCGCTGCCCACTTGCGATATCGAGCACGCGCAGGCGCAGCTCGCCTGCCTGGAAGGAGGCGACGACGAGTTCGTCGAGCGCCTTGCCCAATTCGGACGCACAAGCATCGTCGCCGCATCTTTGGGCGGGACGGGGCACGAGGCGCGGATGCTGTGAGAGCGGGGCGAGCGCGGCGATGCTCAGCAAGCCCGCCTCCAGCGCGGTCTGGGCGGAATCGGCCTGGACCAGGACGCCCAGTTGAGTGCTCAACTTCAGAAGCGGCGGTGCAGGAAGGACAGCTGCGGTCGAGGCGGGCGGCGGGCGCACGGCGGGGATCACCACCGCTGGAGCCATTGGAATCAGCGGCGACAACTCCAGCGCGGGCTCCTGCGCCGCGACCCCCGCCGACGGCTTCGTCTTGTGCTTCTTTCGAGCGGCGACCGCACTTGCCGCGGCCGGCTTCGCGGCACTCGGCTTCGCGGCACTCGGCTTCGGGCTTGGCGGCGCCTCCGCCAGCGGCGCCCTCTTCACCTTTTTGGAAAGCCAAGGCGCCTCAGGCGTCACCAGCGGCGCCAGGTCGAGGGGCGGAGCCGAGGCCTGCGATGGATCCGCCGCGAGCGCCGGCAGCGTTTGCAGCGTCAGCAGCAGAGAGAGGGCCAGGGAAGTCTGCGTGGGCCGCATAGAAGGCGAGCATGCTACCGCTTTTTGCCCCGGTCGCGTCGCGACCGCGATGGCTTTTTTCCTGACCGCGAGCTACACGCCTCCTCCGCATGGGGACCACGGCCTTCCTGCCTGACCTGCTGTTTTCCGGAAGCCGGGTCCTTCAGGGCGCGGCGCTCGTGGTCCGCGGCGGCAGCGTCGAGTCAGTGGGCGCACCCCCGGCCGACGCGACCGTCGTCCGGCTCGCCGGACG
>JANYKT010000128.1 GCA_025358085.1 Deltaproteobacteria bacterium
GCCAAGCAGTTCCTCGAGGAGAACGACGGCGCGGGCAACACCTTCAAGGCCACCGCCAAGCCGGTTCTGATCGGCACCGCGGTGGTCGGCGCGACGACGATGATCTTCTCGATCATCTTCGTGCTGACCAGCGGCCTGACCCAGAACATGGACAAGCTGTCGATCCTGCACGCGCCCTTCTTTCTCGGGCTGATCAGCGGCGGCGCGGTAATTTACTGGTTCACCGGCGCCTCGACCCAGGCGGTCTCCACCGGCGCCTATCGCGCGGTCGAGTTCATCAAGGCCAACATGAAGCTCGATGCCGGCGCGGTGAAGGCGTCCATCGAGGACTCCAAGAAGGTCGTCGAGATCTGCACGCAGTACGCGCAGAAGGGCATGTTCAACATCTTCCTCGTCGTCTTCTTCAGCACGCTCGCCTTCGCCTGCCTCGAGTCGTACTTCTTCATCGGCTACCTGATCTCCATCGCGCTCTTTGGCCTCTACCAGGCGATCTTCATGGCCAACGCGGGCGGCGCCTGGGACAACGCGAAGAAGGTGGTCGAGGTCGAGCTCAAGATGAAGGGCACGCCGCTGCACGCCGCAGCAGTGGTCGGCGACACCGTCGGTGACCCCTTCAAGGACACCAGCTCTGTCGCGATGAATCCCATCATCAAGTTCACCACGCTCTTCGGCCTGCTCGCGGTCGAGCTGGCCACGGAGATGCAGACCACGACGCGGCTGGTGCTGGCGGCGGTGTTCTTCGCCGTCTCGGTGGTGTTCGTCTGGCGCTCCTTCTACGGCATGCGCATCCAGTCGGGCCTCAAGGCGGAAGTCTCCGCTCCCGCAGTCACCGCGAAGTCGGCGGCTTAAGAAATCAGCAGCGAAGAAATCAACGCTTGAACCCTGCAGCCGCGGAGGAAGTCACTCCCCGGCTGCACTTTTTATTTTCTGGAGTAGGGTGCGCGGCCATGGATGACGCGCGCATTGAATCGGCGCTCGACCGGCTGGCGATCTTTCCGCTGGCTGGCGCGGTGTTGCTGCCGCACGGACTGGTTCCGCTGCACATCTTCGAGCCCCGCTATCGCAAGATGGTCAAGGACTGCGCCGAGGGCAGCCGCGTGCTCGCACTCGCCAACATTCCCGACGCGTCCGCTGCCGGAGCAAAGCCGCCGCGCGTGCTGCCCATCATCGGCGTCGGGGTGCTTGCGCAGGTCGAGCCGCTCCCGGACGGGCGGTCTACCCTGCTGCTCCGAGGCTCGCTGCGAGCCCGCATTGTCGAGGAGCTCGTGACCACCGAGCCGTATCGCCTGGTCCGTGCCGTGGTGCTGCGCGACGACCCCGCCGAGCGCGACCTGCCCGCCGTGCGGCAAGCGGCCGAGAGCCTGCGCCGGCTGGTGCTTGCCATCTGTTCCGCACGACCCGGCGAGGAGACCAACGCCCTCGCGGTGCTGGCTGCCCGCGCGCAAGATCCAGGTCAGCTCGCCGACGTGGTTGCGGCCGCGGTTCTGGAGAGTCCGCAGGACCGGCAGCAGGTGCTCGAGGCCCTTCGCCTCGATGAGCGTCTCGCGCTCGCCACCCAGGCTGCCGCGCTGGTGCTGGCGCAGACGGCCTCGCCGGCGAGCGCACCGAACTGAGTCTTCTCTGCGCCCGCTGGATTCTTGAGTCCTTTGTTCCAGCTGAGTCCCCTGAGCTTTCTGAACACCTTTTGATACTTGCGAGCCCCTGATGAAACGCCTCGCCCTCGTCCTCGTCGCGCTCTGCACCGGCTGCCCCGACCAGCTCGGCCAGCAGTGCCCTGCCAACGCCGCCGCCGTCGGCAACTTCAACGTCACGCTCTCGCTTCAGCACAGTCCCACCGAGTGCATCGTGAACCAGATCGATGGCGGTCCCGCCGACGCCTCGCTCGCGCAGGACAACGTCCCTGCGCGCACCGCGACGCTCTGCGCGGGACCCAACCCGGACGGCGGCGGGCCCCTTCTCTATTTCGCCGTCCCCAGCCACGGCGCGCCGAGCAGCGACCTGCTCGACGGCGGGACTTTTCTCTTCCACCCGCCCGCGACCGAGGCGGCTCTGGGCACCGCGTGCGGCTGCGCGGTGTCGCTCGAAGAGATGACCGCCGGCGTCTTCACCGGCTACTTCGACGGCGGCGTGTTCGCCCTGGAGCCCGACGGCGGACTGCCCTACATCACCGGCCTGACCGGCACCGTTTCCGACCGCGTCACCGCGGGCGGCTCGCCCTGCTTCTGCAAGCTGCCCTGCGACGTCCAGTACAAACTCACCGGGAAGCGCTTCTGATGGCTGCCTCCGCCCGGCCGGCGGTGGTGCTCTTCTCCGGCGGCCTCGACTCTTCCACCTGCCTCGCCATCGCACGCGCCGACGGCTTCGCGCCCCACGCGCTCAGCGTCGAGTACGGACAGCGCCACGCGTTCGAACTGGTCGCCGCGCGTCGCGTCGCCGACGCCCTGCAAGTCCCGCTGCGCACGGTCGCGCTCGATCTTCGCGCCATCGGCGGTTCAGCGCTCACCGCCGATATCGAGGTCCCCAAGGACGCGCCCATCGGCCAGGGTATTCCCATCACCTATGTACCGGCGCGCAACACAGTGCTGCTCGCCATCGCGCTCGGATATGCCGAGACGCTCAATGCCCAGGATATCTATCTGGGCGTCAATGCGATTGATTACTCGGGATATCCCGACTGCCGCCCTGCTTTCGTCGAAGCGTTCGAGCGGCTCGCCAACCTGGCGACCGCCGCTGCCGCGGAGGGCCGCGCGCGCTACACGGTCCACGCGCCACTCATGAAGTTATCGAAAGCGGACATCATTCGCCGCGGTATCGCATTGGGTGTCCCCTATGCGTTGTCGCACTCATGCTATGACCCGTCGGCTGAGGGTCTTGCCTGCGGGCGCTGCGACTCTTGCCGCCTGCGCGCACAAGGCTTTCGCGACGCTTCCGTTCCTGATCCCACGCACTACGTTACTTCAAGGTGACTATGCTCCGACAAATCCTGCCCGCCCTGATCCTCTGCAGCGCAATCCCCGCCCTGGCGCAAGCCCCCGCGGGCCACGTCCACGGCGGCGACGATTCAAACTCTGCCGTGCCCACGCACCAGGAGCACAAGCTCGACAAGCACCCTCCCAAGCCGACCGGCAAGAGCGTCTCGCTCGACGTCTCGGGTCAGCCGTCGGCCGCGTATGTCGCGACGCCAAAGGGCAAGGCGCAGGGCGCCGTCCTGGTGGTCCACGAGTGGTGGGGCCTCAACGACTGGACCAAGCACCAGGCCGATGCGCTGGCGAAGCAGGGCTACCTCGCGCTCGCCATCGACCTCTACAAGGGCAAGGTCGCGACCGACAAGGACGAGGCCGGCAAGCTGATGGCCGCCAAGGACGAGAAGTGGGGCGATGCGGTCGAGGAGGCCGGACTTGAATGGCTCAAGAAGAACGGCGGCGGCGCGAAGCTCGCCACCATCGGCTGGTGCATGGGTGGCGGCGAATCGCTCAAGGCCTCGCTGGGTGACACCAAGGACGTGAGCGCAACCGTGATCTATTACGGGATGCCGGTCGATGACGTGGCGAAGCTCAAGCAGCTGAAGGGTCCGGTGCTGGGCATCTTCGCCAAGCAGGACGGCTGGATCACGCCGGCCAAGGTGGAGGCGTTCGACAAGGAGCTCACCGAGGCAGGGGTGAAGCACGACTTTCACTCATTTGATGCGGACCACGCCTTCGCGAATCCCTCCGCCGGCAAGTACAATGGGGCGGCAGCGAAGGAGGCTTGGGAACTTACGACGAAGTTCCTGGCTGCGAATCTCAAGAAGTAGGCCTTGCTGCCTGGGCGTCGTCCCGAAGGGCGTGGGGGCCGTCGCGCTTTATCGTCGCTCCCGACGCCCCGCTCGACCGCGTGGTCACGCTGATCGAGATCCTCGAGACGCTGCGGGCGCTCGATCACGCGCTGGAGGGATATCGGGAGCGCTGCAGAAAGAAAAAATCGGCGCTTTGGTTTCAGCCGCCGCGCGCGCGCAAAAGCGTGTACTCGGCTGTGCCGCGCGGGAGCTGGACCTCGACCGTGTCGCCCTCGCGGCGCCCCAGCAGCGCGCGCGCCAGCGGAGACGCAACCGAGATCAGCCCCGCCCGCGCGTCGGCCTCGTCCGGGCCGACGATGCGGTAATCGCGCGTGCCGCCCTCTTGGTCCTCGAGCTGGATGCGCGACCCGAACAGGGCGCGGCCGTCCTCAGGCGGACCGGCCACCGTGACCACGGCGATGGTGGCCAGCAGCAGCTGCGCGCGCCGCGAGTCCGGCGGCAGCGCCGCGAGCTCGGCCTTGAGCGCCGCCAGCCCTTCGGCGGTGACATATCGCTGCTGACCTGGCAGAAGGCGAGGAGGTAAGCGCCCGAGCTCTTCCGTCGGCCCCTCGTCATCCTCTTTGGTGAAGGCTTTCGACATAATATTGAAACCATAACAACGGCCCCTGTTCGGGCCAGCAGAAATGGGCGCAAAGGTGCTGTCTGAGCGTTGTCCTGGGCGAGGTCGGCCTCGGCGGGCTCTGCGAAACTACTGAGTTGCTGCGCAGACTGAATATCTCGGAAGCGATTGAGTTGCTGGCACAAGCTGGGGCGTATCGGAAGCGCCGCGCAGCCAGCGGATTTTAGCCGCTCGTCCCGGGCATCCCGCGCACAGTGGGCGCGCCCAGAGCCACGAACGCTCCCCAATGATTGCTGCGGACGGCTCATTGAACACCGGCGCTTTGATCAGCCAGGAGCAGCGCGAGAAGCAGCATCAAAATCTCCCCGCCACGGCGGCGCCGCCCGGTAAAGGCGCGAAGTACATCGGCTGGCCGGTTCGCGGCCTGGAATCATTGAGAACCGGTCGCTGCGCGCGGCGAGGGCGAAGTAGATCGCAGCCTGCGGTGCGGAGACCGCAACCGGCGCGACCGACAGCGCGCGCACCGGCGGGATGAAGGGCAACGCGTAGACGGTGAAGGCGAGGTCGACCGCGGTGCGCACCAGCGCCGGACCAAGCAGGAGGTCAGCGGTGCTGGTTGGAGAGCCCGAGCCGCAGGCGACAGCGCGGGGGGCCGCGAGCAAGGCCGCGGCCAGCACGGCAGCAATCGCTATGGAGCGCGTGAGTGCCTCAGACAAAGCGGGACTCGCGCCGCGACCGGTCAACGTGGAGTTAGCGAAACTTATCGAAGTGAATCGCGACTAGCTTGTCGCGGATTTGCGATTCCCCAGCTGCCGGATGGTGCCGTAAAAGCGCAGCGCCGCCTCGCCCGCGCGCTGCAGATCGCGGTTGTTCAGGTAAGCGACCAGAGGCGCCGCCACCACCGGCACCGCGCGGCCCAGCTGCGCGAGCCCTCGCTTGGCGAGCACCTTTTCAGCGACGCGTGCCAGCACCTTGGGGCCCGCGCGGCCGGCCAGATTCACGGTGTCGGCACCGTTGGAATAACCGAGCACCTCGAGGACTTCCTCGCGCGCGCGGTCACTCTTGAGGTTGACCTTGTGCAGAAGCGCAATCTCCATGATGAGGGAGAGCTGCAGCAGCGTGACGAAGGCGAGGTCGGCCGGGAGCGAGAGGAGCCCGAACAATCCGGAAATGGCGCCGCCGGTGGAGGCCCAGTTTTTCTTGGTGTCGGTGAGACGGTGCGCAAGTTCCTGCGCCGTGGCGCTGGGATATTTTTCTCGCAAGCTGTCGATGCGCTTGCGGCAGCGCACGATCTCTTCGAGGTAGACTTGTCCAATGCGCTCACGCGCAAGCTGGCTCAGCATGGAAAGCCTAGTTTAACGGTGTGCGGTGAGAAGGGCCAGAGGTCAGCGGCCAGCCGGCAGGAACTGCGGAATCACGAAAGCGCCGCCCGTCGAATATGCCACGTCGACTGGCAGGCCCGCGGGCGAGGCGACATGCGCGAGGCCGGACAGCAGGTAGCGCACGGTCTGTCCGGGCCGAAGGTTCCGAACGATTGCAGAATTGATCGCCAGCCGCCCGCCCAGATGGAGGCCGCCGTCGCCTTGCTGGGCCACGGTGACGCCTTGCTGCGACCCGCTGAAGGCGGGCGCCCCGTCGAGCGAGAGGTCGTAGTCCACAGCCGTAACTTCAATCGGATAGGGATTAGGATTGTGCGCGCCCACGTCGATGGTGACTTGCAGGTCACTGCCGACGGGTACCGCGGAGGCATTGCGCGCGGCCAGCGTGGGGTTCGTGAAGCCATGAGCCGCGAGCGAATACAAGTCAGGACAATTGGGCGCGGACGCGAGCAGCGCTGCTACCGCCAACGACACTCTCACCATCACGCTCCCCGCCGAAGAGGCCTGCCCTTCCGCCCCACCGTCTTGAACGATGCGCACGCCCCCCCGCTCGCGGAAGTGGCCGAAAGCCTTGGCCACGCACCATGAAGCGCTCGGGCCAAGACTACTTACGCCCGACTTACGCCGGCGTGCAGACCTGGCGGAGGATGTCGAGTTCCTCCAGCGCCTTGCCCGCGCCGATAACCACCGAGCTGAGCGGGTCCTCGGCGAGAAACACCGGCAGGCCAGTCTCCTCGCGCAGGAGCGCGTCCAGCCCTTTGAGCAGCGCGCCGCCGCCAGCCAGGACAATGCCGCGGTCGGCGATGTCACCCGCAAGTTCCGGCGGGGTGCGCTCGAGCGTGACCTTGACCGCCTCGACGATGGCGTTGACCGGCTCGGCCAGCGCGTCGCGGATCTCGTCGGAGCTGACGGTCAGCGTGCGCGGCACGCCGGCCACCAGGTCGCGGCCCTTGATGTCCATGGTCAGGACTTCATCGGTCGGATAGGCGTTCCCGATGCCCATCTTGATCAGCTCGGCGGTTCGCTCGCCAATGAGTAGATTATACTTACGCTTGATGTGCTGGATGATCGCTTCATCCATCTTGTCGCCGCCGACGCGAACGCTCTTTGCGTAGACGATCCCGGCGAGCGAGATGACCGCGACGTCGCTGGTGCCGCCGCCGATATCGACAATCATGTTGCCGGACGGTTCGGTAATGGGCAGGCCCGCGCCGATGGCCGCGGCCATGGGCTGCTCGATCAGATAGACCTCGCGCGCGCCCGCGCTCTCGGCCGCCTCGCGCACGGCGCGGCGCTCGACTTCGGTGATGCCGCTCGGGATCCCGATGATGATGCGCGGCTTCACCAGCGTGCTGCGGTTGTGCGCGGCGCGGATGAAGTAGCGGAGCATGGCCGCGGTGATCTCGAAGTCGGCGATGACGCCGTCCTTCATCGGCCGGATGGCGACGATGTTGCCCGGCGTGCGGCCGAGCATCTCCTTGGCCTCCTTGCCGACCGCGAGCACCTTCTTGCCGCCGCGCGCTTCCTGCTGGACGGCCACCACCGAGGGCTCGTTGGAGACGATCCCCATGCCGCGGATGTAGATGAGCGTGTTGGCGGTGCCGAGATCGATCGCGAGGTCGCGAGAGAAGAGCTTGTAGATCCCGTTGAACATAAAGAGCGCGAGCCTTCGTGTGGCGAGAGGACTGTTTTAAGGGGCGCAAACGTACCATTCGACCTCCCTGTGCGCAACGCGCGGCGTGGCTGGCACCTCCGCCCAGAAGACCGCGAACGGCTCGTCATCGCTCGGCCCACACGCCCCCGACCTAGACGACTTGTCTCGGTGCCGACCGGGCGGTAGTCCTTCGCCTATGCACATTCCCCATGCGGACGAGCAGCGCAAGAACCTGATCGACGGCGAGTGGGCCGCGCCGTCCACCGGGCAGTACGAGCCGTGCACCAACCCGGCCGACACGCGCGAAGTGATGGGCCTCTTCCCGCGCAGCGGCAAAGCCGACGTCACCGCGGCCGTGGACGCCGCCGCCCGCGCCTTTCCGGGCTGGTCGGGCACTCCGGGTCCCGAGCGCGGGCGGGTCATCGGCCGCGCCTGGCAGATCCTTAAAGGCAAGATTGACCTGGTCGCCGAAGCGCTCTGCCGCGAGGAAGGAAAGACCTTGAGCGAGTCGCGCGGCGAGGTGCAGAAGGGCCTCAACCTGCTCGAATTCTATTCGGGCGAAGGCTTCCGCGCGCACGGCAAGACGCTGCCCTCCGAGACGCGCAGCACGCTGACCATGACGCTGCGGCAGCCGGTCGGGCCGGTCGCGCTGATCACGCCCTGGAATTTTCCCTTTGCCATTCCGGTCTGGAAGCTCGCGCCGGCGCTGGTCTCCGGCTGCACGGTGGTGATGAAGCCCGCCTCGCTGACTCCGCTCTGCACGCACCTGCTCGCCGAGGCGCTGCAGGAGGCGGGGCTGCCGGCCGGTGTGCTCAATGTCGTCACCGGTCCCGGGAGCGCCTGCGGCGACACGCTGGTGGACGACCCGCGCATCCGCGCCATCAGCTTCACCGGCTCGAACGGCGTCGGCCTGCGGCTGAACCAGCGCGCGGCGGCCCGCGGCGTCCGCACCACCTGCGAGATGGGCGGCAAGAATCCGGTGGTGGTCCTCGACGACGCCGATCTCGAGCTCGCCGTCGAAGGCATCTTCCAGGGCGCGTTCGGCTCTACCGGCCAGCGCTGCACCGCCACCTCGCGCGTGGTCGCGACGCCGAAGATCCGCGCCGCCCTCACCGAGGCGCTGGTGGCGAGGGCGCGCGCCCTGAAGGTCGGCGATGGCCGCCGGGCGGGCATCCAGATGGGCCCCGCGGTCGACGCCTCGCAGCTGAAGGTCGACCTCGAGAGCATCGCCGCCGCCAAGGCCGATGGCGCGCGGCTGCTCTGCGGCGGCGACCGGCTGACCGGCGCCGAGCACGAGTTTGGTTTCTTCTGCGCGCCGACCATCTTCGACGACGTCGCCCCCGGCTCACGCCTCGCGCGCGAGGAAGTCTTCGGTCCGGTGCTCGCGGTCCAGTCAGCCCGCGACGCCGACGAGGCCCTGCACCTCGCCAACGACGTCGAGTTCGGCCTGACCGCCAGCATCTACACGCGCGACTACTTCCAGGCGATGCGCTTCGTCGAACGCTCCGAGGTCGGCATGGTCCACGTGAACCAGCCCACCGTCGGCGGCGAGGCGCAGCTTCCCTTCGGCGGCATCAAGTCAACCGGCGTCGGCGAAAAGGAAATGGCCGAAGAGGGCGCGAACTTCTTCACGCACCTCAAGACCGTCTTCCTCGACTACACCGGCGCGAAGCGGACCACGAGCATCTACTGAGTCCGGCATCAGGTCAGACGGGGAGGACAAGGGCGACGGCGGCGAGGGCAATCTGGGCGAGAAGCAAGAGGATGGAGATGCCGTGGAGCACTCCGAACTGCTTGCGGCGCGGGTCGTCTTCGGCGAGGCCTTCGGTCGAGCCGCCGATTTCGCTACGCAGGTTGCGGAGCCGGCTGTCGACCGGAGACGAGGCGAGCTGAAAAAGGATGCAGCCGAGTCCGAGGAGCGTCGCGAGACCGCGGGCGCCGAACAGCGCCGCGCCGCCGAGCAGCACCGCCGCGAGACCGCGCAGGAGCTGGAATCGCAGCAACGCCTCGCCCGAGATGGTGCCCGCCAGTGCGCGCGAGCCGGCGCGGGCGAAGATGGCGCGGGTGGCGAGGAGCATCGCGAGGCCGCCGCCAAACCAGATGCCGAAGGCGAGCGAACGCAGTCCGAGGGCGAGCTGAACGGTCGTCATCGAGGCGGTCCTTACCATAAGCCGAGGGTCGGCTTGACGTGCGCCAGCCAGCTTGGGACGATGCGCGGTTCGTCGCCGCAGGGGGTCTCGATGAAGCGCGCTTTCCTCTCACGCTTGTTCGCGGCCGTCGCGGGCCTCGCGTTCGGGCTGGCCGGGGCGGAGCTCTCCTTCGGCACGCTGCGGCCCGCGCCCACCGCCGCTGAGACGGTGCTGTATTCGATCGAGGTTCGCGACGACCAGGGCGCGCTGCTCGCGAGCCCCATGCTGGTCGCCGAGGAGGGCCAGAAGCTGCACCTGAATCTGAGTCGCCTCGGCCGCTCGAGCCGCGATTTCGGGCCGCACAGCGAGCCGGGGCTGAACATGTCGCTCGATCTCGACCCGCAATCGACCGGCGGCGAAAACCTTTGCCTCGGCTACAAGCTGTCGCTCGATGATGGCGTCGCTCACCAGGGAAGCATCGGCGTCTCGTACGGCGAGCCCCGCTCGGTGCGGCTCGGCCGCGCGGGCGAGTCGCTGCACGTCGAATTCGTCGTGGCGCGCGCGCGCTCCAAGGCATTCGACCGCATCCTCCGTGCCCGCCGCCGCCCCGCCGCGTAGCCAAGGAAGCCGCGCCAATCGCGGCGCAGTCAAGTGGTGTTGTCGGGCAGGACAGTCGAGCGTTGTCGGTCGAGCGTTGTCGGTCGAGCGCTGTCTGTTGAGCGACGCTGCGCCAATGGTGGTAAACGGCGCCAAGTGACCCTCTCCCCGCAAGAGCTTCGTTTGCAGAAATTCTGCCGCGCCTTTGCGGTGCTCTACTTTGCCTGCGCGCTCTTCTGCGCCGCCTTTCCGGGCCTCGTCTTCCGCGCCGCCACGCTCGGGAGCGAGTCGGCGCTGCTCGATGCCGAGGCGCGCTTCTGGAATGCGCAAGGTGTCGCGCTTCTGGTCGCGATCGCGGTCTCCTGCGCGGTGGTCGCCGCCCGGCCCCGCGAGCGACGCCACGCGCTGTTGCCGGTGGTCGCCGCCCTGCTGACCTCGAGTGGCCTCGCGCTGATTCACAAGTCGCAGATCGAAGGCCCCGGCGCGCGCTCCCTCTGGGCCCTGGTCGCCATCGACTTTCCGCTCTTCCTCCTCACGCTGTGGATCTACCGCTCGTCCGCGCCTGGCGTGCACAGCGCCCCCGCAACGCAGCTGCCGGAGCCAGCCGAAAAAGCCAGGCCCGTCCAGCTCGGTGTCGGCCCCAAAGCCGATTGACCGATGCCGCGCCCTCGGCGCGATCCGCTCGCTCTACTCGATCGCCCGACACTCGCCCCCGCACACGGAGCCGACGTCACCCACGGCGCGCCCAAGCCCGAGAATGTCCTGCTCGATCGCAAGGACAATGCGCTCCTGAGCGACTCCAGCGTTGGGTCCGCCAGCAAAGCGAGGTGGCGGCGCCACGCGAACCGCGCACGAGGCACCCCGGGGTCTCCCGAGAGGCGTCCGCTAAGCCGGGGATGCCGGGCATTCTGCGTGCCCGACGTTTGCGGGGCCGCCACGACCGCCGAGCGCGAGGAGAATTCGCAGAACCGCGGCCACGCATCCGGAGGGGCGCGCGGGATGCCCGGATCCCCGGCGGCGACAGCGCCGCCTATCAAGGTAGAGCTGGAAGTAGAGCTGGAAAACTCAAGCATCATTTGCAGAGGCCGAACTCAATCGAGTTTGCGGCCTTCCCGCTGTAGATGAGTTAGATTCCGCTGATGATTGGAGTCGTGGTCGCCACGCACGGCAGGCTCGCCGAGGAGATGCTCCGCACCGCCGAGACGGTGGTGGGCCGCATCGACCAGGCGCGCGCGGTAGCGGTGGACCCCGCCCTGGAAGACATGCGGGCGGCGCTGAAGGAAGCGATCAAGAGCGTGGACACCGGCGAGGGCGTGCTGCTGCTCACCGATCTGCTGGGCGGCTCGCCGACGAACCTCTGCCTCTCGTTCATGGAGGAGCGGAAGGTGGAAGTGGTCACCGGCGTGAACCTGCCCATGCTGCTCAAGTTCGGGCCGCTGCGCGCTTCGGGACGGCCCATCCAGCAGCTCGCGGCTGAGCTGGTGGAAGCGGGCCAGCGCGCCATCGGCCACGCCTCGGGGCTGCTGCGGAGCCTCGGTTGAGCAAGACCGGAGCACCGGGCCTCGCGCTGGTACGGGTCGACAATCGACTGGTCCACGGGCAGGTGCTCGAGGCGTGGCTGCCCGCGCTGGACGCGCAAGGCATCCTGGTCGCCGATGACGAGGCCGCAGGGAACATGCTCGCGCGCTCGGCCATGGCGCTCGCGATTCCGCCGCGCGTTTCGCTCTTGGTCTTGCGCCTGCAGGCCGCCGCCGATCTGCTCCGTCCCGGCGGCAGAGGCCCCCCCGCGGCGCGGACACTGCTGCTCCTGCGCGAGGTGAGGGACGCGGTCTCACTGCACGCGCAAGGCGTGCTCATGCCGCGACTCAACCTCGGCAACGTGCACTTCGCCCCGGGCCGCCGGCAGGTGTCGACCGCGGTCTTCCTCGATCCGAGCGAGCTGCAGGAGCTGGAAAAGCTCGCAGCCACCGGCACCACGGTCGAGGTCCGCGCGGTGCCCAACGAGACCCCGCTCGGCCTCGACGCCATCAAGGCGAAGTTTCGCGCCTGAGTTGTTGTACGGTTCGCGCCGTGCTCCCGCTGCCCCAACTCCTGTGGCTTGCCGGCACCGCGGCCATCGTGTCGGGGCTTGCGGCGGTCGATCGCAAGGGCGCGCTGCAGTTGATGCTGAGCCGGCCCATCGTGCTCGCGCCGGTGCTGGGGGCGCTCCTGGGTGACGCGCGCGGAGGGCTGATGCTGGGCCTCCCGCTCGAGCTGCTCTTCCTCGGCGGCGTCAACCTCGGGGGCAGCATCCCCGACAACGAGTCGCTGCTCGCGGGCGCGCTCGCCGCCATGGTGGTGCCGGCGGGGCTCGCCGGGCGCGGCGTGGAGAGCTCGCTTGCGGCACTCGGACTGGCGCTGCTGCTGCCGCTTTCACTGGTGGGCCGCTCGCTCGATCGCGCCTCCGAGCGCCGCAACGCGCAGCTCGCCGGGCTTGCGGTTCTGCGCGCTGCGGCCGGCGACGCACGTGCCGCCCGCGTCAATCTCCTCGGACTTGCACTGCCGTTCGGCGCCACCGCTGCCATCTGCGCCGCGTGCGTCCTGGCCTCGCCGCTGCTCGCGCTGTTGCACGCCGCACTTCCGGCGCGGGTCTCCTCCGGCCTCGGCGCCGGCTGGTCTTTGGTCTGGGCGCTCGCCGCTGCCTCGGCCATTCGCGCCATCCGCGAACCGCGCGCGCCGGCGCTCGCCGCCATCACCGCGACTGCCATGGGCGCGGCCTTCCTGCTGGTGCGAGGGATTCTGTGAAGGTCTCGCGCCTCGCGCTCGCGCGGGTCTTTTTCCGCTCTCTCTTCCTGCAGGCCGCCTGGAATCCGCGCGGCATGCAGAACGTGGGCTTCGCCGACGCCATCTCTCCGGCGCTCGATGAACTTTACCAAGGGCCCGCGCGCGCCGCCGCCTCAACCCGCCACCTCGAGTTCTTCAACTGCCACCCTTACTTCGCGGCGGCCATCCTCGGCGGCGCGGTGCGACTGGAGGAGCGCGTCGCCACCGGAGAGGCCGCGATGGACAGCGTCTCCGCCTTCAAGCGCGCGCTCGGCCCGCCCTTCGCCGCGCTCGGAGACGGCTTTTTCTGGCTCGCTTTGCGCCCCGCCGCAGCGCTCGCGGCCGCCCTGACCGCGCCTTTGCTCGGCCCTGGCTGCGTGTTGGTTTTTCTTGGCCTCTACAACAGCGTGCACCTCGCGGCGCGGCTCTGGCTCTTCTCAACCGGCTACCAGCGCGGCGAGGGGATCGTGGACTCGGTCGGCCGCGCGCACCTGGCGAGCGGCACCGGCTTGCTGAAGGTGTGCGGCGCCGTTCTCGCTGGCGCCATCGCCGCGCGGACCGCGCTGTTCGCGGGCGCGCCTTTGCAGATGCTGCTCACCGGCTCGACGATCGTCGTGGCGGCCGTCTTCCTGCCGCGCCTCAAAACCATCTGGGCCGTGTACATTGCACTCGGGCTGGGACTCGCGCTGGGCGGCGGGGTTTTCCAGCTGGCTCAAGCTTAGCTAAAGAGAGAAGAATGGCCGACGACCGGATCGAAAAAAGCTGCACGGTGCGCAACAAGATGGGCCTGCACGCGCGGCCCGCGGCGTTGATCGTGCAGACGGCGAACAGGTTCGCCTGCGACGTGACGCTGCTCAAGGACGGCCAGAACGTCAATGGCAAGAGCATCATGGGCGTGCTCATGCTGGCCGCCGCGAAAGGGACCGTGGTGACGGTCAAGACCGACGGCGAGCAGGCAAAGGAGTGCGCCGACGCCATCGCCGCGCTGTTCGAAAAGGGCTTCAACGAAGGGGTCGGGTAGAAGCGCTGGCATCAATCAGCGCGCTACGGCGGTCTCGTCGGGTCCCATAGACATATCGATCTCCTTGGCTCAGACGGCGCTCGGAGGGGGCTTACGAGCTACCCCAGAGCGGCCTTTCTGCTTCAATGGAGCCCTGAACTCGCGCTCAGGGATAGCCGCAGTGATCAGCGTCAACT
>JANYKT010000021.1 GCA_025358085.1 Deltaproteobacteria bacterium
TCGGTCTCTGGACGTGTTAGAAGGCGCTGTGCTCGCCCGCTGCCCGAGCTGTCGAAACACCTTCAGCACGGACCGCTCCGGACGTCAGGACTGTCCGGTCTGCGGCAAGCCGCTCGTCGTGCCCGAGGCTGTTCAGGCAACTCCCGTTGGCCCCGCGGGACCGGAGGAGCCGCTTGCAAATGTTCCACCCGGCACTCCGTGGGAACGCCGCGAGGAGCTGGGTCTGCTGCCCGCCTGGGGCGAGACGGTGCGACAGGCGCTCTTCGAACCCGCCCGCCTCTTCGCGTCCGCGCGTCTCGACCGAAACCCGGCGCAGCTGGGGTTCGTCCTCTCGCTCTCTGTGTTCTGGATGGTCGGGCAACTCTTCACGCTGTTGTTGCCGAACCGGCCCGACCAGCTGCTGGGCCTGGCCGAGAAGGTCCTCCGCCAAGACCAGCTCGCCTTCGCGAAGTCCCTGCTCGAGCGCAACGCGCAGCTCAATTTACCCGCGGTCACGCTCCTCCTGGTGCTGCTGACTCCGCTCCTCGTCTGGCTGCTGACGTATCTGAACGCCGGAGTCACGCACCTCATCGCGCTCTTGTTCGGTCAGGCCAGGCGCGGCTTTCCCGCCACCTTCGCCGCCTGCGCTTACGGCTCGACGCCGATGGTCCTGATGATCATCCCGGGCTGCGGCAGCATCATTGCCGCCGTCTGGATCATCGTGCTGATCGGCATTGGCCTGAAGGAGACGCACGACATCTCCTCCAAAGGAGCCGCCGCCACCGTGCTCGCGCCCTATCTGTTCCTCTGCTGCCTCTGCTGCGGGGCGGTTGTGGCGGCCGCGCTCGCCATCGGCCGCGGGATGGGCGAGCGGTAGTGCTCGCGCTTGACCGCGCCGGGCCGCCGTCGGTCCACGCGCTGGGCTTCGCAGGAGTGGCTGCGTCGCTGCTCGCCGCCGCGTTGGTCCTTCCGCTCGACGCGCCTCCACTGTCGCTGCTCTTCTGTCCCTTCCGCGCCATGACCGGCCTGCCTTGCCTCACTTGCGGCTGCACCCATGCGTTCTCGTATTTCATGCACGGGAACCTCCCTGGTGCGGTGGCCGCGAGCCCACTCGGCGCCGCGCTCGCGCTCGCCTGCGCCGCGCACCTTCTCTGGACCTGCGCGCGCCTGGCCGGTCTGCCCTTCGCGCCCCGCGCCCGCCTCCCGCGCTGGCTGCTCGTCTGCGCCGTGGCGACGAACTGGGTCTTCCTCGTGCTACGAAGCCGCGCATGACCGTCGGCTTCATCGCCCTCGCCTATCTCTGCGGCTCGATCCCTTTCGGCCTGCTGATCGCCCGCTGGAAGACCGGCAAGGACGTCCGCACGGTCGGCTCGGGCAACATCGGCGCCACCAATGTCGCGCGCGCGGCGGGCCGGGGCGCGGCCATTGCCACGCTCGTGCTCGACGCTCTAAAGGGTCTTCTCCCGGTCCTGCTCGCCGCGGCGTCGACGGCGGGACATCCAGCGCCTTGGCTCGCGGCAGCCTGTGCGGTGGCGGCCGTCGCCGGCCACTGCTTTCCGATCTGGCTGCGGTTTCGCGGAGGCAAGGGAGTCGCGACCGGTCTTGGCGTCTCGCTCGCCCTCGCCCCCTGGGGCGCGCTGGCGGGCGCTGGGGTCTGGCTGGTCTTTTTCAAGCTGCTGCGCATCTCCAGCGTGGGCTCTCTCGCGGGCGTGCTCACGACCGTCCTGGTCGCCGTCTTCACGACGGGGAAGCCAGAAGTACTCGGCCTTGCGGCCGTCGCGCTGCTGGTTTTTCTCAGACACAAAGGGAACATCCAGCGCCTGCTCGCGCGGCAGGAGAACCGGGGCAAGCCCTGACCTCGCTCGTCCCTTGCGGGTGGCACGGGCCGGATCACACCCTCCTCTCGCCCACTGAGAGGAGAACGGCATGGCAACCTTCGATCGAACCCACGGAACTACGTCTTTTCAAAGCGCGGCTGACTCGCGCATTGACCGCAAGCTCAATGTGGATTGGAGCGCCATCTTCGGCGGGACGCTGCTCGGCTGGGGCCTGCTCTTCCTGCTCTCCGTGATCGGTGCGGCCATCGGATTCGCGTCCATCGATCCGTACGCCGTTCACCCGGGCGCCGGCCTTGATAAAGGCTCCGGCATCTGGGCGCTGGTGGCAATGATCGCGACTTCGTTCCTGGGCGCGTACTTCGTGGTCCGCATCTCCGGCGACCGGCGCCGCAGCGAAAGCCTCTTGCACGGCGCGATCGCCTGGGGCCTGTCGATGCTGCTGGGCGCCGCCATCGCTCTGTTCGCGGCAGGTGCCGCTGCCGGCGCCGCTGCGAATGCAGCCACGCCGTCCACCCGCGCGAAGACCATCGTCACCGGCAACGGCAGCGTCGCGCCGAACCTGACGCGCGGGGAACGCGTTCGCGCCGATGAGACGAAGAGTGAGGCGGCCCGAGGCGCGGGACTCGCGGGCGGCGGCGCGGCCCTGGCGCTGATCTTCTCGCTCTTTGGCGCACTCTTCGCAGCCAGTCGCTCCTCAGGCATTTCGATCGCCGAAGAGTTCCGGATGCGAAGCCACAAGCAAAGCGGCAGGGCGCCCGCACTGCACGCGCCGGGCTCTCCCGCGCGCCGCGAGGAGACCACCATCCTTCCGCCGACACACTGAGGTCCGTCCGCGCGGGCTACGGGACTTAGCCCCGGGCTAGAAACGACTTAATCTGCGGCAACGCTCGGCTGCGCGGCGTCCTTGAAGTCCAGCCCTACAGTGGCTCTACGAAGCGGGCGAGCACTTTCTTAAGTCCCACGCCCGGCGGAAATCGGACGGTTAATTTGAGGTTCTGCCCGAGGCCGTCGACGTCTTCGACGGTGCCGACCCCGAAGGAGGGGTGCCGGACGCGGCGGCCCGGAGCGAGGCCTTCAGCGCCGGGAGTGAGCGGCCGGGGAAGGGGGCGCGCCGAGGG
>JANYKT010000042.1 GCA_025358085.1 Deltaproteobacteria bacterium
ACGCCGGAAGGATGACGCGCCGGAAAAGCATCGCCTCCGATGCGCCCAGGTTCTGCGCCGCGCGCAGATAGAGGGTATCGACCCCGCGGACCCCGGCGATGGTATTCATCAGCACGGGAAAGAAGGCGCCCAGCGCAATCAAAAAGAAGGCCGGCGGATTGCCCAGCCCGAACCACAAGATAGCGAGCGGGACGAAGGCGATCGGGGGAATCGGCCTCACCATCTGTAGCAATGGATTCAGATACTCATGGACCCTTCGCCGCGCGCCCATCAGAAGTCCGATCGGCAGCGCCAGTCCCGCGCCAATGACGAACCCGCCCAGCACGCGCAGCAGCGTCGCATAGGCATCGTGCAGCAGCTCGCCGGAAATGAGCCAGGCCGCGCGCGACATCGAGGCGTCATATGGTTCTGGCGGCAGTAGATATTCAATCCACTTGCGCGCCACTTGCGAGGGCGGCGGCAGGATGCCCGCGCTGACGTGCCCGAGCCGGCAGACCGCTTCCCAGGCGATCAACACCAGGAGCGGCACCAGCAGCGCGCGCACCAGCTTCACTTGACTCCGAGCAGGGTCTTTGCTTCCGCGAGCAGATCGAGCTTGACGAATTGCGAGGCCTTCTGCGCCGCCGGCAGCTTGCCAACTCCATACTTGACCATCAGATCGGCGGTCGTCTGTACATGCGCTTCGGTGATGTCATAAGTGAAGGCCGCATTCGACATGGCGTCCTGGTATTCCTGCGCGCTGAGCTGCCCTTTGAACATCTTCTCGCGCACGTACTTTTCCGCCCTGGCCGGTTCTCGAAGAAACTCCCGCGTCGCCTCGACGAAGCACTTCATCACCCGCAGTGCGAGGTCTCGATTGGCATAGAGCTTCTCGGTCATGACCAGCGCGCGCACGGGCTCGCCGATGGGCGTGTCATAAGGCTTGATGATCTCGGTACCAAAGCCTTTCGCGATTGCCTGCGTGGATTGCGGCTCCGAGTTGCACATGGCGTCGATCTGCCCGGCGGCCAGCGTCTGGTTCAGGTCGGCATAAGCAAGGAAGACGATCTGCACGTCCTTGCCGCCCTTCTCGGACCAGGTCAATTGCGCCTTGGCGAGCTCGGCATAGAGCAGGATCTCCTGGGCGCCGCCGCGCGCGGTGCCGACTTTCTTGCCTTTCAGTCCGGCGACCGTGGTGACGCCCCGGCCAACGATGCGCGCCCCGCCGCGGGCAAACCCTGCCACCACGAAGATCGGCGCCCCGCCTGCGCGTCCGGCGATGGACGCATCCACCGCGCTGGCGGCCAGATCGATCTCGCCCGCGAGGATGCCGGGGATGATGTCGACGCCCTTCGCGAACATCCGCTCCTCGAGCCGCACGCCGTACTTCGGGCAAACCTCTTTCATGTGCGAGACAGCGCCATAGTGGGCGAACTTGAGGTTGCCGAGCCGCACCACGTCTTCGGCGTGAACCGGGAGGGACAAGATCGCCGCGAGCAGGAAGCGCATGGTCATGGGGACACGATACGCAACTCCCCGTGCCAACGGGTTGGCACGGGTTGCGTAGGGTGTCCCCAAGCGGTCAACGCGGGCTAAGCCGGTCTGGCGATCCTTCGCGCGGTCCGCTATGCGTCGAACATGCGCAAGCTCCTCCTGATCCTGGCCCTGACATTCGCCTGCAAGAAACCCCCTGAGCCTGCGAAGAGCAACGTCACGGTGGGTGCCACGCTCCCGCTCACCGGCGCTGAGGCCCGCATCGGCGGCTTCTATAAGGAGGGATATGAACTCGCCTTCGAGCAGCAGAGTGCGAAGGGTGGACTTTCCCTCGGCGGCAAGCTGGTGCCGGTCACGCTGGTCCTGCAGGACGACACCTCCACGCAGGCCACCGCCGTCGCCCTCGCCGACCAGCTGATCAACAGTGCCAAAGTGGACGCGCTCCTGGGGACCTACTCGAGCCACCTGGTCGAGGCCCAGAGCGCAATCGCCGAGGAGAACCGCATTCCGTACGTCAATGGCGGCGGCGGCGCGAGCGAGATTTACCAGCGCAACTACAAATACCTCTTCGGCCTGATGGCGCCGGTCGAGCTGCTGGGCGAGGCGCTGATGGGCTGGATTGACGATCAGCAGTCGCAGAACAAGTTGCCCAAACCCGCCAGGATCTCGCTGGTCTGGGAGAACACGGCGCACGGCAAGGACTTCCGCAAGGGCGTCACCGCATTCGCTGCCAAGCACAAGGGCCAATACGAAGTGGTGGTCGACGAATCGTTCGAATTGAGCGCCAAGGATTTCAGCGCCTTGCTCAACAAGGTGAAGGCGTCGAATGCCGATATCTTCCTCGCCGATGCGCACCTGCCCGATTACATCACCATGCACCGCCAGTATGTGACCGCGGGGCTCTGCCACAAGGTCATCAGCTATGGAGCGCGCGGCAGCGAAAAACAGGCCGCCGAGGCGCTCGGCCAGAAGAACGTCGAATACGTGCTCTCGGCGGTCTGGTGGAATCAACAGCTCGGTACCAAGGGCCTGACCAAAGCCTTTGTCGACGCCTTCCAGGCCAGATACAAGCGCGCTCCGGAATGGTACCAGGCGCTGGCCTATGAGACGGCACGCGCGCTCTTCACCGCCATGGAGCAGGCGGGCACTGCCGACAAGGAGAAGGTGCGCGAAAAGCTCGCCTCTTTCTCCGGCGATTCAATCCTTCCCGAAGGCAAGCTGAGCTTTCCTTCGGCCCAGGGCCAGCAGGCGCACTATGCGTTCGTGGTGCAGCAAAATCAGCCCGACGGGACCTCGCCTATCGTCTGGCCGAAGGCGGTGGCCAATGCGCCCGGCGTCGCCCCCAATCCGGACTGCGCGGCCGCGCAGTAATGCGCTTCGTGGAGCTGTTGGTCGCAGCCGTGCTGCTCGCCGGCCTCTACGCGATGATGGCCTATGGACTGGGCCTCATCTATGGCGTGCTGCGCATCGTCAATCTCGCGCACGGCGGCATGATCATGGCGGGCGCATATCTGGGCCTCGCCCTGCACGACCGGCTCGGAATGGATCCTTTGCTGTCTCTTCCCCTGATTGCCGTGGTCTCCTGGAGCTTCGGCTGGCTTCTCTATCGATTCGTCGTCCGCCACCTGCCGCGCGGCGCCACCGGGGGCGCGCAATCACTGCTCCTGCTCTTTGGCGTGTGGCTGGTGATGCGCAATGCGGTCTATCTGATCTTTACCGGTAACGACCAGGCCATCCGCACCGCCTGGTCCACGCACGCCTGGAAGCTCGCGGGCGTCTCCCTGCCGGTCAATCGCGTCATCGTCTTCGGTCTCGCCATGCTCGCGCTCGGCGGACTTCATTTCCTGCTGACTCGCACCTATGTCGGCAAGGCCATCCGCGCGGTGGCGCAGAATCCCGACAGCTGCACGCGCGCCGGTATCGACGTGGAGAAGGTCTATGCGCTGACGTTTGGACTCGGCAGCGCGCTCGCCGGCGTCGCCGGGCTCCTCGGCGCGACCATCTTCTCTTTCAATCCGTCTTTCGGTTCGGTCGAGCTGCTGAAATCCTTTGTGGTGGTCGTAATGGGCGGGCTCGGCAGCGTGGCCGGAACCGCCTCGGCCGCGCTGGTGCTGGCGCTGGTGGAAGTCTTTGCCATCCTGGTCCTGCCGTCCTATCTGACCGGCGCGGTCGGCTTCGTCTTGCTGGTATTGGTCCTGGTGCTGCGGCCGGGCGGTCTCTTCGGGCAGAAGGTGCTCGGATGAAGCTGGGCATCGCGCTCTCGGCAGCGGCGCTGGTGGCACTCGCTTTATTGCCCTTCGCGCTCTCGCCCTATACGCACAACCTGATGACGTTGAGCTTCCTCTTCGTCGCCACCGCCTTGGCCTGGAACTGGTTGGGTGGCTATGCCGGACAAATCAGCTTTGGTCATGCGGCCATGTTCGGCACCGGCGGCTTCGTCGCCGCGCGCATCCTGCTCGCTGGCGCGCTTCCGCCACCGCTCGCCTGGATCGCCGGCGGCCTCGTCGCCGGCGCTTATGCGCTGATCTGGGGCCATCCCACGCTGCGCCTGCGCGGCCCCTATTTCTCGATTGCGACCATTGGAGTCGGCGAGGCCACCCGGCTCGTCTTCACCTATTGGGACAAGTTCACCGGTGGCTCGTCGGGACTGTCGCTGCCCATGGTGCCAGGCGCGAAGCGCACCCTCTATTGGGAGGCGCTCGCGTTTCTCGCACTGATTGCCGTTGCCTCGTGGGCCATTCGCCGCTCGCGCCTGGGCCTCGCGCTCTTTGCCATCCGCGGCGACGTCGAGGCCGCCGCCGACGTCGGTATCTCCGCCACCTTCTATCAAGACCTGGTGCTCTTCCTTTCCGGCGCCGCGACCGGCATCGCCGGCGGCATCTATGCTTCTTATTTCTCCTTCATTGAACCGAATGACATGCTCGGATTCGACCGATCCATCTCATTCGTACTGATGGCGGTGATCGGCGGCGTGGGAACGATCCTGGGTCCAGTGCTGGGCGCGGTGGTCTTCGTTCTCTTGAGGCAATTCCTGATTGGCAGCTATCCGCAGCTGTATCTCGGTCTCTATGGAGCTCTATTGATTGCCGTCATCCTTTTTGAGCCCCTCGGCCTGATGGGCCTGGGCCACAGACTGGTGCGCCGTGCTGCGCGTTGAGAAGCTCTCCAAGCGATACGGCGGCCTCAAAGCCGTCGATGAGGTCAGCCTCGAGCTCGGGCGCGAGGAGATCCTTGGGGTGATTGGCCCGAACGGTGCGGGCAAAACCACGCTCTTCAGCATGATCGCCGGCTCGCAGAAGCCCTCTTCTGGAGCGGTTTTCCTCGAGGGCGAGTCGATTGGAGGACTGCCCGCGCACCGGGTGGTGCACAAGGGAATCGTCCGCACCCACCAGATCGTGCGGCCGTTCGCCAACCTGACCGTCTTCGAGAACGCGCTCGCCGGCGCCACCTTCGGCAGGGACCAGACCCACGCGCGGGCCAAGGCGCAGGAGGCGCTCGAGCTGGTGGGCCTCTGGAACCGGAGAGGCGATCTCCCGGGCTCGTTGACGCTTGCAGGCCGCAAGAAGCTGGAGCTCGCGCGCGCGCTGGCCACCACCCCGCGCGTCCTCTTGCTCGACGAAGTGATCGCCGGCGTCAACCCTTCCGAGGCGCTGGAGATGGCGCAGCTGATCAAGAAGATCCGCGAGGCGCGCAAGTTATCCATCCTGCTGATTGAGCACGTCATGCCTGCGGTGATGACGCTGTGCGACCGCGTACTTGTCCTCGATGCCGGTCGCGCCATCGCGGCCGGCACGCCCGCGCAGGTGGTCAGTGACCCGTTGGTGATCAGTGCCTATCTGGGGTCCGCATGACCGCTCTATTGGAGCTGCGGGATATCGATGTCGGATATGGCGACGTGCAGGTGCTGCGCGGTCTGTCGCTCGAGGTGCACCCGGGTGAAATCGTTACCCTGCTGGGCTCGAACGGCGCCGGCAAGACCACCGCGCTGCGCGCCGTTTGCGGACTGCGGCCGCTGCTCAAAGGCGAGATCTTCTTCGAAGGACAGCCGCTGTCGGCGGTGCCTGGTCATCGCCGCGCGGCCCTGGGGCTTTCGCTCGTGCCTGAAGGCCGTGAACTGTGGTCGCAGCTCTCGGTGCGCGAGAACCTCGAGCTGGGTGCCTTCCGCTCCCGCGCGCGCGCCGCGGCAAATCTGGAGAAAGTCTTTGTGCTCTTCCCGCGCCTGCGCGAGCGCGCGGCGCAGCTTGCCGGCAGTCTCTCCGGAGGCGAGCAACAGATGTGCGCGATTGGCCGGTCGATGATGAGCGAGCCCAAGCTCCTCATGCTCGATGAGCCGTCGCTTGGACTGTCTCCTCTATTGGTCGAGCAGATGTTCAAGATCGTGTCCGACCTGCACGCGGCCGGAATGACGATTCTGCTGGTCGAGCAAAACCTGACCAAGGCCCTGCAGCTCGCGCGGCGCGGTTATGTCATCGAGACTGGCGCAGTCAAGCTCAAGGGCTCTTCCGCGGAGCTGCTGGCAAACCCAGCGATTCGATCGGCTTATCTCGGGCTCTAATATCGATTCACGGTGACCGCGCAGGTCTGCTGCAAGGACCCGACGGTGACGGTGATGGTCGCCGCGCCCTGCGAAACCGAGTGGACCTGGATCTGCGAGCCTGGACCAATCTCGACCGTGGCGACGGCCGGGTTCGAGGAAACCGCTTGCGACTGCTGCGATACGTCGATGCGCATGCCGTCCGCTTGCGTGCCGGTCACGGCGAAGGCGGTCGATGCGCCCAACGGGATGCGGATATCCCTTTGGGAGAGCGAGATGGCGACGATCCGGGAGGCGGAGCCTGCGTCGGCGACGCTGCCTGCATCCATGGACCCGGCGTCAACCAATCCTGCGTCGGCGATGCCCGCGTCAAAGGAGCCGGCGTCAGGCAAGCCAGCGTCAGACGCCCCGCCGTTGCCGCTGCCGAGGCTGCCGTTTCCGCTGCCGGGCGTTGGGCCGCCGCAAGCCGCCATCATCACCGTGCAAAGGATTGAAATTTTAACCCGCATGTTCGGGAAACTGGGAACGCGGCGGCACGGCGACAAGCGACGAGGCGGCACGGGCTCGCCCGCTCTCGCTCCTGCGCGCGCGGAGCTACGTCGCGTACTGCGCGATTCCGTCGCCGAACGACCAGTTCTCCTTTTTGAATCTCGACCAGGCTCACGAAGACGTCTTCGGGGCGCACGCCGGCTTCATCTTTCAATCGCTCCGCGATCCGCTCGAGGAGTTCCTTGCGCACTTCGACCGTTCGACCCGCACCGAGGGTGATTTGAATGATCAGCACGCCGTCAGCGCGCGCGATGCCGGGATATCCAGGGTCATAGACCAGGTCCGCGACCGCGCGCTCGGTAAAGAGCTGGAACTTGTCGGCGTCCGGGATCTTGATGGACTCCACCAGTGCCCGGTGAATGGCGTCGCCGACGGGCTTGCTAAAAACGGGAGTGGTCCCTGCGCGCAGCGAGATTTTGGACGGGTGGCATGCGCTCCCTGAGGGCGGGTGGCACGCTTCGATTCGCGCCGTCTGATCAGTAGTGATCAATTTAATTGGGCCCGGGCAATTGAAGTCTGATCGATAGTGCGCACTCTAGTTCCGGGCAGGCTGGGGGGTGGGGTGATCATGACGCAGCTGGTTCGGCAGAAG
>JANYKT010000069.1 GCA_025358085.1 Deltaproteobacteria bacterium
ACTCCAATTTGGTCCACAGGTGTCCCAAAACCTGAAAGTCACAAAAGGAGAAGGCCGCGCCTTCACGAATTTATCCGTGAAAACGCGGCCTTCAATGAGTCGGGGAGACAGGATTCGAACCTGCGACCCCCTGGTCCCGAACCAGGTGCTCTACCAGGCTGAGCCACTCCCCGACAGACCCCCGCCGAAACGGGGCGAGCGGAAGTAACCCAAGCCGCGCCCCGCGTCAACCAGCGGCCCGCGCTGCGAGCACGCCCCGGCGGCGGCGGGGTGAGCTTTTGTGCAGGGGGCCGCGGTCGTTTCCGACCCCGCGTGACGAGCCGCGTGGCATGCTCCTTTGGCCCTCGGAGGCCCCCGTGCTCGCGCTCTCCCGCCACCTCTCGTTTCATGCCCGCGGAGACGCGGCATTCGTCTGGCACGGCCTCACCGGCGACGTCTCCGAGATGAGCCGCGACGTCCTCGCGCTGCTGCTCGCCTTCGACCCGCCCTGCGAGGAGGCTGATGTCGTCAAGGCGCCGCCCGCCGGCTTGACCAGGGAGCAGATTGAGGACTTCGTTCCCATCCTCCGCTCGCGGCGATTTCTCGTCAGCGTCGGCACCGCCGGGAAGAACGTGGACGAGCTGGCGCCGCTTTTGAACGGCGTCCCCCGCATTCCGCGCGCCGCCGTCTACGAGCGCGCGCTGCCGAAGATCACGCTCTACGGCCGCGACGGGAAGCCGCTCGAGCTGGACGCAGTCACCGCGGCGCTGTTCGATCGCTGCGACGGTGAGCGCACGCTGGGGCAGGTGCTCGGCGACAAGGGACCGCAGGCCCTGCCAGGACTCTTGCGGCTGGCGCGCGCCGACGTGGCCGCGCTGAAAATCCTCGCCAAGCCGGCCTCGCAAGGTGGAGTGCAGCTCAACCCCGCTGCCGAGTCCACCATGCCGTATCCGGAGCTGCCCGATGCGCGCGCCTATGCCGCCGGCGGGCCTGCGCCGGCAAGCGCGCACGAGGACGCCGCGAGCTTCGCCGCGCTCTTCCAGGGCCCGCACCCGGCGCTCCGCGGGAAATGCTTCGCCGAAGCGCTGGCGGCCGCGCTCGTGCAGCGTGGTGCCTTCAGGGAAGTGCGCGGACGCGCGCCCAGCGCGGTCGAGCTTGAAGTCGCGGGGCGGGGATTCGGCGCGGCGCTCAAGGCAGCGCTGCCGACGGAAGTCCGCTTCACCGCGCTCGATCCGCTGGCGCGCACCGCGGGCACGGTCCGCGCCGACGCGCGCTTGTTGCCGCTGAAGGCCGAGAGCGTGGATCTCATCGTCGCCAGCGAGATCGCCACTTTGCTGGGCTCCGCAAAGGAGGGCGATCGCATCGTCAATCGAGGCGCGCTCGAGCTTTTGCGCGAGGCGGCGCGAGCGCTGGCGCCGGGCGGCATTCTCTATCTGTCGGACTTCGGCGACCCCAAGACGGATCCGATCGCCACCTCGAGCGGCTTCTCGATCCGCTTCTCGGACCTGCAGACCGAGGCCACCCGGCTCGGCCTGGGCGCGCGCGTGCTGCCCATCTCCGAGACGATATCAATCGACACCAATGTGCAGGCGCTCTCGACCACGCGCGCGTCGTGGCCGGGGCTGCAGGCGCTCTTCGGAGAACACGGTCTCAAGCTTGAGCGCCGCGCCTGGCTGCGCACCGAGATCGAAAAGCTCTGCGAAGGTAAGCTCGACCTCGCGAACGTCCACGGGTTGCAATACGCGCCGCTCTCGGAGCGCACCATGGGCCTGCTGACGCGGCAGTTCTGGACACTGATCGCGACCAAGCCCGCGCGCACGCTGCACTGAAAAGGCGTCATCTAGCCGCGCGCGCCGGCCGCGGCTTCAGCGCGCCTGCTCAGCGGCGAGGCGCAGGTCGCGGATGGCCGCCGCGTAATCCTTCTTGCCGAACACCGCGGTCCCCGCCACCAGCACGCTCGCGCCCGCGCTCACCACCAGCGGCGCGGTCTCGGGCGTGATGCCGCCGTCCACTTCAATCACCACTGGCAGTTTGCGCTTTTCAATCGTCTCGGCCAGCCGTTCGATCTTCGGCAAACAAGCTTCAATGAAGCTTTGCCCGCCAAAGCCCGGATTCACCGTCATGATCAGCACCAGTTCAGTGCATTCGAGCACGTAATCGAGGACATCAAGCGGCGTGTGCGGATTCAGCGAGACGCCCGGCGACGCCCCGGCCGCCTTGATCTGCTTCAGCGTCCGGTGCAGGTGCGGACAAGTCTCCTCATGCACGGTGATATGCCCCGCGCCGGCCTTGGCGAAGGCCTCGATATACTTCTCCGGCTCGACAATCATCAAATGACAATCGAGCGGCTTCAACGCATGCCGCTTCATCGCCGCCACCACCGGCGGGCCCCAGGTAATGTTCGGCACGAAGCGGCCGTCCATGACATCGACATGAATGAGATCGGCGCCGGCAGCTTCGATGGCGCGGATCTCCTCGCCGATGCGCGAGAGGTCGCAGGAGAGCAGGGACGGCGCGATCTTGATCGGTGAATTCGAATTCATGCTTTCTCCCGGAGCAGCCGCACCGCAAAGAAGCCGTCGGTGCCGGTGCGGTGCGGCAGCGTGCGCAGCCGGCCGTTCGCATCGACGCAGTCGCGCAGAGCCCCTTGGTCACCTGACCAAGAGGGAAAGTCGGTCCCTTGGCCGGAAGACCAGGGCGGAGGGTCCTCCCGGAAGGCAGGGTGCGCAGCGAGGAAGCGCTCCACCTGCTCGTCGCACTCTTCGCGAACCAGCGTGCACACCGCAAAGACCAGGTGCCCTCCCGGTCGAACCGCCTTGGCCGTTTGACCAAGGATGAGGGCTTGGACCGAGGCGAGCCGGTCGACGTCGGCCGGCGTGCGTCGCAGCTTCACCTCCGGGTGCCGGCGCAGCGTGCCGAGGCCGGAGCAGGGCGCGTCCACCAGCACCAGATCGAACGGCTCGGTCTCACCCGGAATCGGCAGCGTCGCGTCGGCGGCGAGCGCGCGCAGGTTCGACAGTCCCAGCCGTCGCGCCTGCTCGGCAATTCCCCGTGACTTGCGCGCGTGCAGATCGATGGCGAGCACGCTGCCGGCAGGCCCGACCAGCTCGGCCAGGTGGCACGCCTTGCCTCCCGGCGCCGCGCACGCATCGAGCACGCGGCTGCCCGGCGCGGGAGCGGCATATAAAGAGACCAGCTGCGCCGCTTCGTCCTGCGCCTGGAAGAGACCCTCGCCGTGGCCCTCGATGTGAAGCGCGGGCGGCGCACCGGCCGCCAGGACCAGCGCGTCCGGCGAATAGCGTCCGGGCGTGGATTCCACGCCCGCCGAGCGCAACGCAAGAGCAGCGTTTTCTATCGTTCCCTTGCCGCGCACCACGCGCACGGTGGCCGGCGCCAGGATTTGATTGGCGGCGCAGAGCTTCTCCGTCTCCTCGAGCCCGAGCCAGGCGATCCAGCGTTCGACCAGCCAGCGCGGATGCGCGTGGACGGCAGCGACATGACCGGCTGGATCGACCTCGCGATCGGGCGGCGAGGGCGCTGCACGCTTTTCAGCGATGCGCCGCAGCACCGCATTGACGAAGCCGCTGGCCTTGCCGGCTTTCAGCTCTTTCACCAACTCGACCGCTTCATTCACCGCGGCGCGCGCCGGCACCCGCGGATGATGCAGCAACTCGAAGGTACCGAGCCGGAGCGCGATCCGCACCGGCACGTCGAGCTCGGTGGGCGGCCGATCGCTGTGCGCGGCGATGGTGCGGTCGAGCTGCAGCTGCCAGCGCAGCGAGCCATACGTGAGCTCGGTGGCGAGCGCGGCTTCGCGCGGCTCGATCACGCCGGCGGACCGAATCGCGCCGTCGAGCGCGAGGTTCGCGAAGGCGCCTCCTTCCTCGACGCGCAGGAGCACGTCTGCTGCGATACGCCGGGCGGGTGAGGTCACGCGCGGGCTTGTAGCACGCGCAAGGTTTCTGCTTGCGCCCGACTGCGCACGGCCGCTAAGGTCCGCGTCATGACGAGTCAGACCCGGAGTCGGCTTTGGAGTGCGTACGACCTCCCGCACCGCATCGGTTGAGCTTCCCGGCGACCTGC
Organism: Deltaproteobacteria bacterium; assembly: GCA_025358085.1. GTDB lineage: Bacteria > Myxococcota > Myxococcia > Myxococcales > 40CM-4-68-19 > JANYKT01. The sequence goes on from JANYKT010000069.1 coordinate 4,063, forward strand.
TGACGCCATTCGGTGTCTTCTGCCTCCTCGACCAACAGCAAGAGCCCGGAGGTGACGCCTTTCTTTTTGAAGGCGCGCTCGGCCGCTACAGTTATGTCGGCGTCGGCGGGGGAGAGCGCTCTTCCCGGCGCACTCCCGACCCCGCTGCTCCACGGCTGACCGCGCGCGGCGGAAAGCTTGACCTGCGGCCGCTGCCCGGCTTTGGCGCGCTGCCGGAGAAGCCGCTGGATGCGCTCCGCGCCGCGCTGGACGCAGTCGCGGTCCCACGCTCCCCGGGCCTGCCACCGTTCTGCGGCGGGTTCGTCGGCTATCTCGGCTGGGGCGCGGCCGCCTGGACCGAGAAGGTTCCCTCGCGGCTCGGGCCAGATCCCTTGTTCCCCGAAGCGGACCTTCTTTATGTCCGCGAACTCGTCGCCTTCGATCACCGGCAGGGCCGCACCTGGGCCATCGCCACCGGGCCCGACGCCGAAGAGCGCGCGCAAAACCTGGCCGACCGCGTCCTCAAGATCTTCTCGAACCGGGATATGCGCTGGCGGCAGGAATTGACCCGTCCCGCCGCGCAGTCGCTGGGGGCGAAATTGTTCGGCGACGGCAAGCGCAAAAGTAGCCTGCCGGAACCCAAGCCGTTGGGCGGCGGCGAGCGGCAATTCAAGGCCGCGGTCAAGCGCGCACTCGAATACATCCGCGCGGGCGATCTCTTCCAGGTGGTATTGAGCCAGCGCTTCGAATTGCCCGACTGCGACGGATTTTCCCTCTATAGAACGCTGCGCGCCGCCTCGCCCGCTCCCTATCACTTCTATCTGCGACTCGGCGGCCGCGAGCTGTTTGGCGCTTCGCCCGAATTGCTCTTTGAAGTGGCGCAGGGCTGCATGACGGTGAAGCCCATCGCGGGAACGCGGCGGCGCGGCTCGAGCACCGAAGAAGATGTGCGCCTCGAAAAGGAGCTGCAGGCCGATCCGAAAGAGCGCGCCGAGCACACCATGCTGGTTGATCTGGGGCGCAACGACGTCGGCCGGGTAGCAAAGATCGGCTCGGTCAAAGTGCAGCGGCTGATGGAGACCGAGCGCTTCAGCCACGTCATGCATATGACCAGCGAAGTGCAAGGCGAGCTGCGCCCGGGCGTCTCGGCCGTCGACGCCTTCGCCGCCGCGTTCCCGGCAGGTACGCTCTCGGGAGCGCCCAAAATTCGCGCACTCGAGATCATCGACGAGCTAGAGGCGGTGCCGCGCGGACCGTACGGCGGCGCGGTGGGCTGGTTCTCCTCGGCGGGCGAGGTGCAACTCGCGATCGCCATTCGCACCCTGTTCCGGTCCGGTGGCCGGCTCTTCGCCCACGCCGGCGCCGGCATCGTGGCGGACAGCGACCCGGACGCCGAATGGAATGAGGTGCTGGCCAAGGTCCGGGCCTCGGTGGGGGCGGCGTATGGCGCGGTCGCGGGCGGGCGCTCCGGTGCGTCGCGATGAACCGCAAAAGGTCCGCTTCCAGGCTCGTGCTGATCGATAACTATGATTCCTTTACCTATAACCTCCTCCAGCGGCTGGGCGAGCTGGGCGCGGTAGTCGAGGTAGTCAGAAACGACGCCTTGACCGCTGTGCAAATTATCGAAAGTGCGCCCGACCGGATCGTGCTTTCGCCCGGCCCCTGCACGCCCACCGAGGCCGGCGTCTGCGTGGAATTGATTGAACGCGTCTGCGGCCTCAATGGCTATCCCAGACTCAAGCGCGCAATTCCGCTCCTTGGCGTCTGCCTCGGGCACCAGAGCATCGGGCAGGCCTTTGGAGCCCGCGTGGTGCGCGCAAAGGGCGGCCCGGTGCACGGCAAGGCGGAAGAGATTCAACACGACGGCTCGCAGCTCTTCCGCGGCGCGCCGCGCAAACTCATGGCCGGCCGCTATCACTCATTGATCATCGAGGAGCGCACGCTGCCCAGGGAACTCAAGGTCTCGGCGCGCAGCAAGGATGGCATTGTCATGGCGCTGCGCCACCCGCGGCTGCCGGTCTTTGGCGTGCAATTCCACCCTGAGTCCATTCTCACGCCGGACGGCCAGACACTCTTGAAGAATTTCCTGGAGGCTTGAGCGGTGCTGAAAGAGCCCATCCGCCTCGCGGTCGAGGGAACGCACTTGACGCGCGCGCAGGCCGCGGCCGCGGTCGACGCCATGCTCGACGGCGGCGCGCCGGTCACGCAGATCGCCGCGCTCCTGGTCGCGCTGCGGATCAAGGGCGAAACTCCCGACGAGATCGCGGGAGCCGCGCAGGCGCTGCGCAGCCGGGCGCAGAAGGTCTCCGTCCCGCTCGACCGTCTCATCGACACCTGCGGTACCGGCGGCGACTCGTCGCATACCTTCAACATCTCGACGGCGGCGGCCTTCGTGGCTGCCGCGGGCGGGGCGCGGGTGGCCAAGCACGGCAATCGCGCGGTGTCATCGAGGTGCGGCAGCGCCGATGTCTTGACCGCGCTGGGCGTCGAGGTCGAGTTGCCGTCCGAATCAGTCGCTTTCTGCATCGCTGAGTGCGGCATCGGCTTTCTCTTCGCGCCCAGCCATCACGCGGCCATGCGGCACGTCGCGCCGGTGCGCAAAGAGCTGGGATTGCGCACGCTCTTCAATCTATTGGGGCCGCTCGCGAATCCGGCCGGCGCGCGCCGTCAATTGCTCGGCGTCTATGCTCCGCGGCTGGTACCGATCATGGCGCGGACGCTGCTCGAGCTGGGTTGTGACCGCGCGTTCGTGGTGCACGGGGACGGTGGACTCGACGAGATCTCGACCAGCGGGCCGACGCACATCGCGGAAGTCCGTGACGGCTCTTTAAGAGAGTTTGAATTGTCGCCTGAGGACGTGGGGCTTGCGCGCGCTCCACTGGAAGAGCTGCGCGGCGGCGACGCGGCGCAGAACGCGGCGCTGCTGCTCGGTGTGCTGCGCGGAGAGCCGGGTGCCAGACGCACGGCGGTCCTGATCAATGCCGGCGCGGCGTTGGCGGCAGCAGGCGTCTGTGAGGCCATCGCCGACGGAGTCGAGCTGGCCAGAGGCGCGATTGATTCGGGGGCTGCATTGGCGCGGCTGGAGCAGCTGGTTAAGATATCTCGCGCGCGCAAGACGATGGCGCCGTGAGCGCCAGAAGGGCTGTGTACGCTTGAGTGCTGGAACTGCGACCCATCTGGATCGATTGATCGGTGAGTCGCGAGCGGAGCTCTCGCAGCGGATGATCAAGGCGCCGCTCGAAGCCGTGCGTGAACGGGCGCTGGCGGCCGCGGCGCCCCGGCCTTTCGTAGCCAGGCTTTTTTCGGGGAGTGGAATCATCGCCGAGGTCAAGCGCGCCTCGCCCTCCAAAGGAGCAATCAATCCGGGCCTCGATCCGGTAGCGCTGGCCCGCGCTTACCAGATGGGCGGCGCGGCCTGTTTGAGCGTGCTGACCCAGAAGACGAGCTTCGGCGGGTCGCTCTGGGATCTTGCCGCCGCGCGCGGAGCCTGCTCGCTGCCGGTGCTGCGCAAGGACTTTCTCGTCGAGCCGTACCAGCTCTATGAAGCGCGCGCGCACGGCGCCGACGCGGTGCTGCTCATCGCGGCCGCGCTGCCGGTGGCCGAACTTCTCCAGCTGCGCGCGCTGGCGGCCGAGCTGCGCCTCGCTGTGCTCTTTGAGATTCATGAAGAGAGCGAGCTCGACGCCGCGCGCGCTTGCAAGCCAGACCTATTAGGGATCAATGCGCGGAATCTGCACACGCTGGAAGTCGATGCAGACGCGTTCAGGCGGCTGGCGCGGCAGGCGGGCACCATTGCGCCTTTAATTGCGGAGAGCGGAATCAAGACCCCCGACGACGTGCGCCGCTTGCGGGAATTGGGCGCGCGCGGCCTCTTGGTCGGCGAGGCACTGTCGGCGGCGTTTGACCCCGAGATCGCAACTCGCATCCTGGTCTCGGCATGATCCGCATCAAGCTCTGTGGCGTGCGGACGCCTTCGGATGCGCTGCTCTGCGCGGAGGCCGGGGCCGACGAGATCGGCGTCGTCTTCGCGGCGAAGTCGCGGCGCCGCGTCACGTTCGATCAGGCGCGGGCCATCCGGGACGCGCTGCCGACGCGCATTCCTTTGATTGGCGTCTTTCTCGATGCGACCTCCGAAGAGGTCGCGGCGGCGGTGCGCGCGATTGGCCTCTTCGCGGCGCAACTCCATGGCGCCTGGTTCCCTGCCGTTGATTCTTTTCCAGGTCTCCCGCTCTATGCAGCGCTGCAGGTCGGAAGCGAACTCGCGCTCGACGCGCTCCTGCAGCGCCCCACCGCCGCGCGCGTCCTGCTCGACGGACCCGGCGGTGGTTCGGGCAAACCCTTTGCGTGGTCGCTGGTTGCGCGAGCCCGTCAATTGCATCCAGCGCCGCTGTTGATCGCGGGCGGTTTGACTTCCGACAACGTCGCGCAGGCCATTCGCGAGGCGCGGCCGGACGGTGTCGATGTTGCTTCTGGCATTGAAGGCCTGGACGGTTTCAAAGACCCCGCGAAGGTGCACGCGTTCGTGAAGGCAGTGAGGAGCTCCTATGAAAATCTTTGATCGAGAGACGCAATCGCCGCCCGATGCGCGCGGCCGCTTCGGCCAGTTCGGCGGCCGGTTCGTGCCCGAGACACTCATTCCAGCGCTGGACGAACTCGAGGCCGCCTGGACGCTCGCTCGCGCCGACCCAGGCTATCGAAAGGAATTGACCGATCTATTGGAGAACTATGCCGGCCGCCCGACTCCGCTTTTCCAGGCCGAGCGGCTGGTCAAGGCGCTCGGGCTGCAGGCGCGTGTCTATCTCAAGCGCGAAGACCTGCTGCATACCGGCGCGCACAAGCTCAACAACACGCTGGGGCAGGCGCTCTTGGCGCGGCGCATGGGCAAGAAGCGCATCATTGCCGAGACGGGCGCGGGCCAGCACGGCGTCGCCACCGCCACGGTCTGCGCGCTGCTCGGCCTCGAGTGCGTAGTCTATATGGGCGCCGAAGACGTCGTGCGGCAGTCGCCGAACGTCACGCGCATGGGCCTCCTGGGTGCCGAGGTGCGGCCGGTCGAGGCGGGTTCACGCACTTTGAAAGATGCAATGAATGAAGCCATCCGCGATTGGGTGACCAACGTCCGCTCGACCTATTACTGCATTGGCAGCGCGGCCGGTCCGCATCCCTATCCGCTGCTGGTGCGCGAGCTGCAAAAGATTATCGGCGAGGAGATCGCCGAGCAGTCGCTCGCGCGCGAGGGGCGCCTGCCGGATGCGATTGTCGCCTGCGTGGGCGGCGGTTCCAATGCGATCGGTGCCTTCCACCGATTCGCTTCCGAAAAAAATACCCGCCTCTTTGGCGTGGAGGCGGCAGGCCACGGCCTCGACTCGGGCAAGCACGGTGCCTCGCTCGCGCGCGGCCGGCCCGGCGTCTTGCACGGATCGCGCAGCTATCTGTTGCAGACCGACGACGGACAGGTGGCCGAGGCGCATTCAATCAGCGCCGGGCTCGATTACCCGGGCGTCGGTCCCGAGCTTTCGCACTTGCGCGATCTCGGCAAGCTCGAGCTGCTCGCGGCCACCGATGTCGAGGCTCTGCAGGCGTTCCAGGACCTCGCGAGCACCGAGGGGATCCTCTGCGCGCTGGAGACAGCGCACGCCATTGCGGCGCTCCGGTACCTGCCGAAGCTCGAGTTCGTGGTCGTCAATCTATCGGGCCGCGGCGACAAGGATCTCGACACCATCGCTAAAGCGTTGTTGAAGTGAGCCGGAAAATGAGCCCGGAAATGAGCCGCCTCTCGAATGCCTTTTCGAATGCTCGTGCGGAAGGCCGCACGGCGCTGGTCTGCTATGCGATGGGCGGAGATGGCGATACCGCAAAGCTGTTGAGAGCCATCGACGACGCGGGCGCGGATGTGATCGAGTTGGGCCTGCCCTTCTCCGACCCCATTGCCGACGGGCCCACGCTGCAGGCGGCGGCGACGCGCGCGCTCAAGTCAGGAATGACTTTCAAGCTGCTCTTCGCCGAGGCGGGGTCGCTCAAGCTGCGGGCTCCGCTGGTCTCGATGGGCTACATGAACCAGGTTGAGTCGATGGGTGTCTCTGTCTTTGCCGCGGCCGCCGCGCGCGCCGGGCTCGCGGGAGTGATCGTTCCCGACCTGCCGCTCGAGGAGGCGCAGCCGGTGCGCGAGGCGCTGGCCGCGGTCGGCATCGATCTGGTGCCGCTGGTGGCACCAACGACTTCTCCAGAGCGCGCCGCTCGAATCGCGGCGACTGCGCGCGGATTTCTTTATTACGTCAGCGTGACCGGAGTGACCGGGGCTCGCACGGCGCTGCCGGAAGATCTGGCGGCGCGCCTGCGCGATCTGCGCGCGCTCTCGGCCGCGCCGGTAGCGGTCGGATTCGGCATCTCTTCTCCCGAGCAGGCGGCAGCGCTGAAGGGCCACGCCGACGGGATCGTGGTCGGCAGCGCGATCGTCGCGCTGCACCACGCGGAAGGTGCGGCCGCCGTCGCAGCGCTGGTCCGCTCCCTGCGCGCCGCACTTTAGGACTGGCTTCTGGTCGCTTCCAGCCGGTCGAGGGTTCGCAAGCGCTCATCGTCTTCGAGCAATGCGCAGAACTCCGATAAGACCCGGCGCACGCGAGGGAGGTCCACCGTCTGCGCGCGCACCAGGAATCCGGCGTCACCCAGATCTTTCGGACGATGAGCGACGAGCTTCATGATCAGGAGGTCGGTCACGGACGGGACTGGAATGGAGAGGCCCGCAAAGTCTCGGTGCTCCACGGAGCGCAGCATATCCAGTTCGAAAGGTAGCCAGGCCAGGGTGAGATCGATCGGCACCTGCGATTCACGGTGACGGAGCAGCAAAACTTGCGCCTGCCGCGCGAACGCCGCTGCATCAGGCAGCCTGCGCTGGAAGCCGCTCTGCTCCATTGTCGAGAGGAGGGCGTCGAGGTCGAGGGACTCGCCCGGAATCGTCGCGTCGACGTCCGCGGTGGCGCGGGCGACGCCGTAGGAGATGACGGCGACTCCGCCGATGATTGCGTAAGGCCCGCCGAGTTTGTCGAGCGCCGCGACGCAGGCGGCGACGGCCGAGGTGAAAGAGTCGGCGCTCACGCGCGCAGCGACCGGCGAAGTCGATTCCAGGTTTCCCGGACGCGCTCGTCGTCCGCGGCCCGCTGGGCTTCAATCGCAGCGAGCGGGATCGTCGCCCGCATGGCTGCAATGAGCGAGAGCGATGTGGCTATGGCAACGGCAACCGACGATGCTGCTTCCGTGATCTCGAGATCTCGCTGGACGCGGCTTACCTCGCGATGGGCCTTCAGCCAGAGTGTCAGCTCCGCTCGCGTCATCTGACCCTCGGCTGAACAATTAATTGGGGACACCATACGCATTTCCCCGGAAACCTGCTTGAGGGCCGGCGCGAATCGGTATGGTGTCCCCAGTTTTTCTAATGCTTGAGAAGCCATTCAACGGCCTCGAGATAGCCTGCAATGCCTTTGCCCATGATGCGGTGGGCGACCACGTCGGCGATGACGCTCAGGTGCCGGAAAGGCTCGCGCTCGAGCAGGTTGCTCAGATGCACCTCGACGACGCGGAGCTTGGGTACGGAGGAGATAGCGTCGCGCAGGGCATATGAATAGTGGGTATACGCGCCGGGATTGAAGATCACGCCCTGCGACCATTTGCGGGCCTCGTGGAGCTTATCAATCAAAGCTCCTTCGTGATTGGATTGATAGGCGCGCACCGTGGCGCCGAGCTCCTGCGCGCGGGCGGTGACCAGCGTCTCCAGCTGAAGGAGGGTGGTCGTGCCGTAGACTTCGGGCTCGCGCTCGCCCAGCAGGTTCAAGTTGGGACCATTCAAGAGCAGCAAATTCGAAGCAGCCATTTGAGGGCCTCTCAGGACACTGCGGCGTCGAGCGCGCGGATGCAATCGGCGGGAGAGACATACGCCAGCTCGGGTGCGCCCAGGGCGCGCAGGAGCACGAAGCGAATGCGGCCGTCTTTGGCCTTCTTGTCGCGCGTCAGCGCCTGCAGCGCGCGCTCGCGCTCCGCGGGATCGAGCCTGGTCGAGGGCTGCACGCGCAGCCGCTGGACCAGCCGCAGCGCGCGTGCGTGGTCGCTTCCGGAGAGCAGCGAGCGCGAGAGTTCGAGCGCGCCGCGCAGGCCCAGCGCGACGGCTTCACCGTGCGTAAACCGTTCGTAGCCGGTCGCGGTCTCGAGCGCGTGGCCCACGGTATGTCCCAGATTCAGATAGGCGCGGGCGCCGCCCTCGCGCTCGTCGGCCGAGACGACGCGCGCCTTGTGACGCAGCGACGCTTCGATCAAGGGCGCCAGCGCGTCGGGCTCGCCAGCCGCCGCGCGGTCGAGGAGCGCCTCGCAGACATCGAGCATGGCGGGCTCGAGCAGGGCGCACTTGACCACTTCGGCGAGACCGCTCCAGCGCTCGCGCCCGGGGAGCGTCGCCAGCAGGGAAGGATCGCAGAGGACCACGCGCGGCTGGTGGAACGCGCCGACCAGATTCTTGCCTGCACGCAGATTCGCGCCGGTCTTGCCGCCCAGGCCGGCGTCGACCTGCGCGAGCAGCGTGGAGGGCACCGAGATCCACGGGACCCCGCGCAGGTACAACGCCGCGGCGAGGCCGGCGAGGTCGGTGAGCACGCCGCCGCCGATGGCGACGACGAAGCCATCGCGGCCGAGACCGCGCGCGGAGAGCACCTCGCAAATCGCCTCGACTTCCACGAGTTGCTTGCGGTCCTCGGAGACAGGCCGCGCGAGGAGATCGCCGAAGGCCGGCTGCAGCGCCCGCAGCGCGGGGCCGTGCAGGGCCACGAGGCGGGCGTCGCAAAGCAGGCCGGCGCGTACGCCGAGACCCTGGCTCAATTCGGGCAGGAGCGAGAGCGGGCCGACCACCACGCGGGTGCGCGCACCGGAAGGGAAGTCGACCAGGAAGTCCGCGGAGGCGGCGCGCGGCACCGCGGGGCCGGCCTCAGGCGTGGGCACGCTGCGCCTCCAGTGCCTGCACTGCAGAGGCGGCCAGCGCGGCGACCTGCTGCGCAGAGAGCCCGGCAACATCGATCGAGGCGTCCGCGAGCCGTGCGTACAAAGGATTTCGCGCGGCCGCAAGTTCAGCCAGCCGCGCCGCCGGATCGCCTGCGAGCAGCGGGCGCGCCCCGGCCGAGGCACCGCCCGCGCGCGCGAGGCAAAGCTCGGCCGGCGCGCGCAGCCAGACGAGATGCCCGGTCCGGCGCACCGCGAGCCGCACCGGGCGCGACAGCACCGCGCCGCCGCCGAGCGCGATCACGCTGCGAGGACCAGCGAGCACCTCTTGCAGCGCGGCCGCCTCGCGGGCGCGGAAGCCTTCCTCGCCCCCGGCCGCGAAGAGGGCCGGGATGTCGCCCAGCCGGCCGTCGAGATCGATGCTTGGGATCCCAAGCAGACGCGCAAGCAACGGTGCGATGGTGGACTTGCCCGCCGCGGGAAGCCCGCAGAGGAAGACATGGCCCTCGAGCAGCCGGGAGCGCCGCCAGACTTCGCGAAGCCGGGTGTGCAGCTCTTCCATCGAGTCGCCGCCCAGCTTGTCCAACAAGGCGTCGGCGAGCGCGAGCGCGACCATTGCCTCGCCCACCACCGCCGCGGCGGGGACGGCGCAGGTGTCGCTTCGCTCGACGTGCGCGGTGTCGCCGAGGCCGGTCAGGAGATCGACGCTGCCGAGCGCGGCGGGCACGGTGGCGATGGGCTTCATCGATGCGCGCACGAACAGCGGCTCGCCGTTGGTGACCCCGCCCTCGATGCCGCCGGCGTGGTTCGAGGGCCGCGAGAAGCCGCCGCCGAGCCGCGCGATGGGGTCGTGCACCTGCGAGCCCAATAAAGTCGCGCCGCGGAAGCCGTCGCCCACTTCCACTGCTTTGATGGCGGGGATGCAGGCCAGCGCGCGAGCGAGCACGCCGTCGAGCTTGAGGTCGTGCTGCGCATAGCTGCCCAGCCCGGGCGGCACGCCGGTGGCACGGACTTCAAAGGTCCCGCCGATGGTGTCGCGCTGCTTCTGCGCCGCGACGATGGCGGCGATGAACAGCGGCTCGGCTGCGGAATCCAGGCAGCGCACCGGAGAGCTGTCGGCGCGCAATGCGAGCGCTTCCGGGTCGTCGCCGTCGTCGATGAGCAGCGAAGATTGCGTCGCGCCAATGGAGGTCACCCAGGAGCCGATGCGGATGTCGAGCTCATCGAGCAATCGCCGCGCGGCCGCGCCCAGTGCGACCCGCATCGCGGTCTCGCGGGCGGAAGCGCGCTCCAGCGAATTCCGCAGATCGCGGTGCCCGAACTTGATCGCGCCGGTCAGATCGGCGTGACCGGGCCGCGGGAGCGTGACCTCCTTGCCGCGCACGGAGACGTCTTTGTCCTCGACGGCCATGCGCTCGGACCAAGCCTTCGCGTGATCGGCGTTTTCGATCAGCACGGCGAGCGGGCTGCCCATGGTGCGGCCATGGCGGACGCCGCTCAGGATGCGCGGCTCCTCGGGTTCGATCTTCATCCGGCCGCCGCGGCCGTAGCCGAGCTTGCGGCGCTGCAGGTCGCGCTCGAAGTGCGCCGCGACCAGGGCGAGGCCGGCGGGGAGGCCGTCGAGGATGCCCACCAGCGCGGGACCGTGCGACTCGCCGGCGGTGAGGAAGCGCAAGCGGCTCACGAGAGCGCTGCCTCGCGCAGCGGCGCGTAGAGGTGGTCGAGGTGCTCGCGCCCAAACCAGATCTCCAGCGAGGCGATGGCCTGGTGCACCAGCACCGCGAGGCCGTCGATGGCGCGCGGAACGGTCCGGGCCGCCGCCGACGGCGCGGTCCGGTCTTCTGCCGACAGCGCGGGCGAAGGTGACAG
>JANYKT010000074.1 GCA_025358085.1 Deltaproteobacteria bacterium
CCTCACCGGTTTATCCCGGCGCACCGATAGCCCCTTCAAGTGGCGATCTGTCCGCACGCGGCCCGTGTCCCAAGTTCATGCCCACAGAGATCTGACCTCTGTGGGTCCCACTTCACCCTGCGCGCAAGGCGCGCGCAAGGACGCGCGCTGCGCCTGCGGCGATTTCTTCGACTGGTACAACCTCGAGCACCACCACTCCGGCCTCGGCCTGCTCACTCCGCATGACGTGCACCACGGCCTCGCTGCTGCCCGCGTCACCGAACGAGCCGCTACGCTTGCGAGCGCCTGGCTTGCTCACCCCGAGCGCTTCCCGCGAGGCAAGCCGGTACCGCCGCGGCTCCCCACCGAGGCGTGGATCAACCGTCCAAAGCAACTTGCCGCAGCTGCTCCGCAGCAGCCACTCTCAACCGAAGGCGCTCCGACCGCTCTTGAAGCTGCCCTCGTGATCGGAGGTGTGCCAATCGCTCAATAATCCCGATGAATCGGTGTCTCATTATCGTTGACAGGTTCCGCTGTGCAGATGACGGCGGTTCGGTTCAGAGGAACATCCCGCCCGAGGCCTCGATGCGCTGGCCGTTCACCCAGCGCCCGCCCTCGCCGAGCAACGCTGCCACCGCCGCGCCGATGTCGTCCGGCAGGCCCACGCGGCCCAGCGCGGTCCTTGCGCGCGCCTTGCGCGCAGGGTTACTTGGGACCCACAGAGGTCGGATCTCTGTGGGCATGAGCTAGGACGGGGGCTGCGTGCGGACAGATCGCCGCTTGAAGGGGCTATCGCCTGGGCCTGCCCTCCTGCGAGATAGGGCAACAGGAAGATCGGCAATGCGCCGGGCGGGTATTCGGAGTGCGCTCCCGCGCCCCCGGCCGATCCGGCAGCCCACGCCTGCGCTGACTGGAAATACCCGATGACGTCGGTTCCAAAACCCCCTGAGGCGAGGGCGAACTGAAGTCGCCGGACGAGGCCCCAGCAAAGGAGCAGCCAGGCGACGACGGGCAGTGGTGGGCGTCCCTCCATCTCACCAACTGCGCATGCCGGCGGCGCGCAGGCAAGCGATGCGGTACAGCTTCTACGTGCGTGCGCGGCGGCTGCTCTGGATGGCAACGGTGCTCTCGCTCGCCGCGCTGGGTGCATTCGAGCTTTTGCGCGGGCCACAGAATCCATTCATGGATCTGTCATTCAAATTCGCCGATCACTTCTCGCACATGAACGCGGGCCGGCTGTTCCTGCACTTCGGCACGCAGGTGTGGCGCCGGCCGCTCGACCATCTGTTACCGCCGCCAACGCCGGAAGAGGTCCGCGCGCTGCCCGACGACGTGAAGCACTGTCGCGACGGGGTCTTCGTCGTTCCGGGCTGGACCAAGCCGGTGGAGCAGTCGTGGCCGACGGTGGTGCGCTTCTATCCGCCGGGCGACATGGTCCTCACCGCGCCCATCGCCCTGCTCTATCACTTCACCGATCTTTCTTTCACCAACGCGAATCGGCTGCTGCTCCTCCTGCTGCTCGCCATCGCGCACGCCGCGCTCTTCCTGCTGCTCGACGGACTGCGCGCGCAGCGCTTCGCCATTGCCATCGTGCCGGCGCTGCTCTGCGTGAACGTGGTCCTGCATTGGACGCTCGAGGGCATCTACGACGCCGCGATGATCATTCCACTGCTGCTCTGCATCCGCTTCTTGCAAGAGCGGCGCGGGTTGGCCGCGGCGGTGGCGTTCTGCGCGGCCCTCTTCCTCCATTTCCGCGCCGTGTATTACCTGCCGTGGGGCGTGGCCTCTGTGGCGCTGCTCTGCCAGGAGTGGCATCGCTTGACGAAGCCCCAACTCTGGGTCGCGGCGGCTGGCGTCGTGCTGGCCTTGAGCTCGCTGGGCGCCTTCCTGCTCACCGTGCCGGGGCTGATGGCGTTTCGCGATTCCACCAGCGTCTTGCTCATCGCCTCCCATCACGTCGACGGCGGCGCTCTCCTGGCGTTCGCCGTCGTCCTCGCCGTCGCGCTCCTGTTGCTCGCGCGCGCTCCGCTCGATGCAGCGGTCCTTTGCTGGATGGCGCTGCTCCTCACCGTCGTGCGGCAGAGCTACCCCTGGTACTCGATAGCCTTGGTGCCCTGGCTGGGCGCCCCCGTCGATCGCCAGTCGGGCGGGCGCGTGGTGGCCGCGCGCGTCCTCGTGTTCCTCTTTCTTGCCGTGTACGTCCACCGGGACGGACCGGGCGGGGCGTACTCACTCGAGGGCGCGACGCCCCTCTGGATCCCGCGCCTGCTGCACTAGCCCGCTGCAGCAGGGCCGCGACCACACACCCCTTGCGCGTCAGGCCACCGCGACGTCGCGAACCGCCCGCACCGCCGCGTCGACTTCCGCGGGAGAAGTCAGCAGGCTCGGCGCCAGCCGCGCGAGGTCGACGTGATAAGAGGGCGGCGTCACGCTCGCGACGATGCGGCGCTGCTTGAGCCGCTCCACCACCTCTGCGGGTTTCATGCCTTCGACCTCGAAGCAGACGATCCCGGCCGAGACCTGGGACGACAGCGGCGTGTGGACTTTCACTCGCTTCACCTGGGCGAGCCCGCGCTTGCACTGCTCGTTCAGCTCGTGAATGCGCCGCGCGATGCGCGCCTTGCCGATGGCGCGGTGAAAGCGGAACGCTTCGGCGAGCGCCCAGCGGTGCTCGAAGGAATGGAACCCGCCCGGGGTCATCAACGCCGCGGGCGAGAGCGACGGTTCCTTGCGCCAGAGCCGATCCATGGTGGGCAGCACCGGCCTCGTGGCAGCCCAGCCGGCCGGGCTCGCCCACAGAAGACCGGTGCCGCGCGGCCCGAAGAGCCATTTGTGGCAACCCGCCGAGAAGGCGTCGCACCCGAGCGATTGGACGGTCTCGTCCTCGATGCCGAAGCCGTGGACACCGTCGACGCACAGCAGCGCGCGGTCGGCCTCCGTGCGGCCCTTGTTGGCCTTCGCCACCACCTCGGCGAAGCGCGCGATGGGCGTCTTCACGCCGGTGCTCGAATGCAGCCAGGTGACCGCGACAATGCGGGTGTTGGGACGAAGCGCGCGGGCGAGGGTCTCGCCCATCTGCTCCGGGTCCGCCTCGCTGCTCCGCTCGTAGAGCGGGATGCGGCGCACGTGCGCGCCCGTCCGCGCGGAGAGGTTGTCGAGCGTCCGGACCGTTGCGGTGGGGTGGTCGTGCGTCGTGCTGAGGATCTCCTGCCCCTCGCGCAGCTGCAGCCCGCCGTAATAGATCCCGAGGCCCATGCTGGTGCTGTCGGTCATCGCCAGCGCGTCCGGCTCGCAAGCGAGGTAGGCGGCAGCCTCGGCGCGGGTCGCGCGTTCGAATCGCTCGACGTTGTCTTCGACGTAGAGGAACGGGTTCTCGTCGAGGCCCTTGCGGTGCGCGTCGAGCGCGGCCCGCACGGGCGCGGGGTGAGAGGCGAGGAAGAACTGCGACATCTGGATCCAGGACGGATCCAGCAGGAATTGCTTGCGGACCTCGGCCCAGTTGGTGAGGTCGGGGACCGGCGCCGGCGAGGGCTGCGCGCTCTCCGCGCGCTTGCCGGACAACAGCGGCGCCGCACCGGCAGCCGCTACCGCAGCGAGAAATCCGCGTCTCTGCATGGCGCACCCTTCGGCCCGCCGTGGGCGAGCCCGGAGGAGGCGTAGCACCTTGCGCGCGGGAGCGATAGGGACGTACGGCCCACGACGGTCCGGTTGCCGCGATGCACGAATGCGCCGCGGGAGTCCGGCGCGCTACTGCACCTGCTGCGGCAGCAGCTTCTGCTGGAAAAAGAGCCCGATGGCCGCGGTCTGGAAGTCGCGGTTCTCCTTCTTCTGGAACCCGTGGCCCTCGTTGAGCCCGAGCAGGTACCACGCGTCCTTCCCGCGCTTGCGGACCGCCTGCACGATCTGCTCGGCCTCGCTCTGCGGCACGCGCGGGTCATTCTTGCCCTGGATCACGAAGAGCTCCGCCTCGATCTTGTCGACGCTCAACAGAGGCGAGATGCGCTCCTGCACCGCGCGCACCGCGGGATCGCGCTCGTCGCCATACTCGGCGCGGCGGAGGTCCCGGCGGTAGGCCTGCGTGTTCTGCAGAAAGGTCACCAGGTTTGAGATGCCCACGACGTCCACCGCGGCGCGGATGCGCTTGCCGAAGAACGCCGCCGTCGCGAGCGTCATATAGCCGCCGTATGAGCCGCCATAGACGCCTACGCGGGTGGAGTCGAGATCGGGCTGCTTGCCGATGAAGTCCAGCGTCGCGCCGATATCGGCGAGGGCCTTCTCGCGCAAGGCGCCGTTGTCCATGGCGAGGTACGTCTTGCCGTAACCCTCCGAGCCGCGCACGTTCGGGAAGAGCAACGCCACGCCCAGCTCGCTCGCGAGGAGCTGCGTGAAGCCCGAGAACGTCGGCCGGCTCTGGCCCTCGGGGCCGCCGTGCCACACGATCACGACCGGGAGCTTCCCCGTGACGTTGCCGGGCTTGAAGATGAACGCCGGTACGACCACGCCGTCGGTGGAGGGATAGCGCACGAGCTGCGCGCCCACGAACTTCGACGGATCGAGTCCGCCGACCTCGGACTTCGTCCAGCGCACGAGGCGGTTGGCGCGCGCGTCGAGCTGCCAGGCGTCGGCCGGCTGGGTCGCGGTCTGCAGTCCGATGGTGAGCGTCGAGGGACTCTTGCGCGCGAACCTCAGCGATCCCACGACGGCAGTGTCAGGCAGCGGCACAGGCTGCGCGCGGCCGCCGTGCGGATCGACGAAGTAGAGGCGGCTCACGCCATCCCTTGCGCGCGCCTTGCGCGCAGGGTTACTTGGGACCTACAGAGGTCGGATCTCTGTGGGCATGAGCTAGGAACGTGCGTATGGGCCCTTGCCCACGGCTTGCTCGCTATCTATGCTCATCCATGCTGCTCTTGGCCGTTTTTTCCTATGCGCATCCTGCGAGGGCCTTCACTCGATGGGGGGCGTGGAGTTCCTCATATAGTTCGTCGTTTCCGGTTGTGCACGTCGACAGTTGCCCTAATCAGTACGCCCAGTTTTTCAGTCAACCGTGGAACTCGATTGCCAACAACGCGCGGTCGGCGATGAATGAATGGTTTGTATCTGGAGGCGTTGACTTTAGAATGCGCTGGACGGGGGACCTCCCGGCGACCGATTCACGCTGCGCGGACGCTGGACCAGCGAGGACGGATCCGGTGGACGGCGAGATCCTGCTTACGGCCGAGCAATTTAATGGCAACCTGCAGTGCTTTCTTGGCACCACATTTTGGTGGAACAATGGCACTCAAGCCCGGAGAGCGAAAGTCATTCTGCACGCGGGAACGATGTGCGGTGGCTCATACTATGCCTATCCGTGGGCCACCAACGCTGACTATCCCGGGAATTAGCAATTTGATTTTTGGTCCGTGTATATACACGAGCTTGGGCACGCGATGGGTTTTAATCACAGCGCCGACACGAATTCCGTCATGTATCCCAACTCGAGACAAGGCCCGTCATCGTATCGCGTTCTCTCCCAAGATGACAGGCGCGGTATCCGAGACCTGGATAGCCAGTGCGCAGGTTGCGCGTATGCGCCTGCGATCGCAGTGACTTCGCATTCGACGAGCGATAATAATGGCGCCTCGTGGATCGCTGAGACTGAGAGCTATGCCGAAAACCAAGTAGGAACGGCTGCAGTCTGTAGCGCACCCCAAGGGCAGCATCAGTTGCCTCGAAATTGTGTAGATTGCGGGAGACTTTGCTGCCCACCCGAATACGATTATTACAGTCAATTCTTGGTAGCAGTATCAGAAGCCAGTGCGAGCAACAACGTGGTGACATGGTTGACGGACGAGACGGGCAGCTACAAAACGCCCAAGGTGATGCATGCGAGTTCGTATCTTGGACCTGCAGTCGCTTACGATGGCGGTTCCAAGTACGTCTTGGCGTATGTTGATACGGATAGTGCCCAGACTCTCAAAACGAGCTATTCGGCGGTCGCCAACGCTGCCACATGGTCCACGGGGTCTTCCGTATCGCAATCCACAGGCCTCCGCCGGCAATGTCCTACGCCCTCTGGAAAGGGTGGTTCGTGTTGATGTTCACGGACCCAGCAACCGGCAATTTCAGAGCCGTGCTATCCAAGGATGGGGGTGTCACGTTTGGAAGCTTGCAGACGTTAAACAGCATCAAAACGAGCGAGCCGTTTGGCATCAGCTGCAACAACGGCTCCCAGACTTGTACGCTGAGTTGGTCCGACGGCCATGTGAATACAACCAATCTTACTACTGCCCCGCTGGCATTCGATGCGAATGGAAACCTCTACTTTACTAGCGCCCCCGTTACAGTGCAGGGAGGCGGATACATGTCGTTGAATAGCTATGGCACCTCGGTTGCTAACAATGGTAGCCGCTGGCAACTGGCCTGGCGGGACCGCGGTAGCAACACCGTTCTGACGACGGGAGGTTGGGCTTATCCGGCCAACGCAGATACCGTGAACTTCACGGCGACGCCCATCCACTCCGCGCCTCAGGTGGTAACGGATGGCAGCTCTTCTTGGTGGGAATGGCATTCGTACGGTTCGCGGTACAACCAGTAGCAGTCGAAAGGAACTTCTCTCATGAAAACAGTCAAACTTCTTGGGGCTCTCGGTTGTGTTAACCGCCTTGCTACTTGCGCGCGGTTCCCGCTCGAGCGAGTTCGTTATTGCGGTTGGGTACCGCTCTCGCTAGCGAACAAAATAAGCTAAGTCCTGATTCTCTGACCCTCGAGCGGAATCCGTTCTAAATCACGGTCCTCCGGGGAGCCACCTTCCCTAGCTGGCCGAACACTTCGCCGCCGCGCTTAATACAGGCCTCGCCCGCTCCGGCGCGCGGGGCCTTCAATCGTAGCCGCTGGTCAGCGAGCGCCCGAGGCCACGGGCTGCCTCGGCGAGGAACGGTTCCGCGGCAGTTCCGCGTCGACCGGCCATCCCGCGCAGCCTACCGGACGCCGACCTCTTTCAGGAAGCGTTGCTTCTCCGCTTCGGTTTCCAGGCGCGCACTCACGCGCAGGCACAGGTCCAGGTACGTCGGGGAATCCGCTGAGGCCTTTTTGACCATGACTTTGGCGATTGGGCCGACATACGTGGCCAGCGTCTGTGTCAACCGCGCGACGGCCTCGGGCGTCACGCTCGCGCCCTGGCTGTTCACGGAGACTGGCGGTGGCAGGCTCGCGGGCGGCGGGCGCCGCACGCCCAGCACGGCGCGCAGTCGTTCGGCGACGGCCGCACGCGCCGGCTCGCCATCAATGGTTTCGATCAGGACGTGCACCAGCTGCTCCGGGTCCGCGGTGCGAGCCATGCCGCGCCGAACGGCGGCCGCGGCGACGGAACCCATGCTGGGCGCGAGCACCGCTTCCAAGGCGCGCTGCATTTCCGTGCTCCACGACCCGGACGACGGCATGGCCGAATTCCTGCCGGTACCCTGCGCGAATTCAGTAGGCGCGTGGCTCAGCATTGCGCCACTCAGGGTCTGGGCGATCGCATGCGCAAACTCTGCTGCACTCGTGAAGCGCGCGCTGCTCGCTTTGGCGAGCGCGCGGGCCAGCAGGGCATCCACGCCGCATGGCAAGTCAGCCCGGATCTGACTCGCCGGGACGAACTCGGTGTGGCAAATCTTGTACGACAACTCTTCCAAAGAGTTGCCGTCGAAAGGCCGTTTCTTTGTGAGTAGCTCGTACAGCACCACCCCGGCCGCGAACAAATCCGCTCGGTAATCCACACCGATGCCCATGTATTGTTCGGGCGCCATGTACGCCGGCGTACCCATCGCGACGCCGGTCTGCGTTAGCTGCGAATCCGCAACGCGGGCAATGCCGAAGTCGGTGATCTTCAGGCGATCACCGACCAAGATATTGCCGGGCTTCACGTCGCGGTGAACGACGCCGGCGGCATGGGCGAACCCCAGCGCGTCCAGCAATTGCGCCATCAGCTCGCTGACCTCGGCCAGGCTCAGGTCGCGTGAGGCCGCGTAGCGCCCCAAATCCACCCCGGGCGCGTACTCCATCACGATGTACGTGATGCTCTCGTCTTCCCCGAAGTCATACACGGCGACGATGCCGGGGTGGGTGAGGCGCCCAGCGGCCATGGCCTCGCGCCGGAACCGCGCGGTGACTTCGGCGCTCACCGCTTGGCCAACTTGATCTTTACGGATGGTTTTGACGGCCACGCGGCGTTCGATGGCCGCGTCGTACCCGAGGTACACGATGCCCATCGCGCCGGCGCCCAGCGTCTGCAGGATCTCGTATTTGCCTAGCTTTGAGCGTTCCGGCGCGCTCATGCGAGGTCACTCATCGAGCATCTTGATCGCGTGCACGACGCTCTTCTTCATGCGATTGAACGACTGCGCGAGGCGCGACACTTCATCCGCGCCAGCCTCCGGAAAATCCGGCCCGTCGATCTTGCCGAGGCTCACTTCATCAGCCAGCGCGGCAAGCTTGGTCACGCGGCGCACGACGATCATCATCAGCATCACGTTGAGCACCACGAAGACCGCGCCGAACGTGGCCGCGAGTGAGCCGAGGAGCGTGTAAAACGCGGTGCTGGCGTGGGCCATCGGCAGTGCCATGGGCACGCTGACCAGCTGCGCGCCCACCGTTTCATGCAATTGCCAGCCGAAACCATTGGCCGAGCCATACCTGCGGATCATGGATTTGGGCGCTGCATCCACCGTGCTGTGGCAGGTGAGGCAGGCCGCGTCGTTGATCGTGATGGGCATGCCCAGGTACAGGGAACGCCCGCTGGGCGTCTCGCGCTCACCGACGATTTCCTTCTGCCCCGTGTATTGCCGAAACGTGTTCACGATGTCCACCTCCCAATCGCCGGCGCGGTCGCGCGGATTGGTCGGGTTCAGCGTGGCTTCCTTGTACGCAAAGTCCGGGAACTTTTCGTGCAGGGCGTTGAATTGCTCGGTTGCACCGAACGCCGGCACGGTCTGCGGTAGGAACTCCGCATCCCCCAGGCGCGACAAGAGCGGCACGATTTGATGGCTCGTGTAGGCACGCGACGCGAGTGCCGACTCCATGATCAGCCGCGCGTCTTGCAGCACGCTCTCACGCGCACTGCGCTCCAGTAAGGCCTTGGAGAAGACCGCGGACGCTCCGAAACCCAGCCCGAAGACCAACAGGAAAACCAGGTTGAACTTGAAGACCAAGCGCATGGGAGGTTCAGGTCAATACGGACGGACACTACCACCGTTCGCGCAAAGGACCATAGGGCCGATCAGCAGCATTCTGGCAACTCGAAACGGTCATTCTGCAGGGGACCAAGCCTGGCAGACCGGGCCGTGGCCGAGCTACGCACCGGCCATGCAGGAACGGCTCCGCGGGGTGCAGGCCGTGCTGCGCGCCGACGAAGCGGAGGATGACGTTCGACTGCGTGAGTTGCCGGCCGTCGACGGTGAGCACGGGAAGGGCGCCGAAGGGAGTGCTCGCCTTGCGCGCGGCCCACTCGGCCTGGCTGAGCCGTGCCTGCGGTCGAAGGCCTGTGCGAGCGAGCAAGCGGCAATGCCGCAGCGGGACTTGTTTCGGCCGCTCGCCGGACCTAAGAGCGCCCCTGGATCCGCCCGGCCCACGTCCCGAGGAGTCTTTCCCATGAAAGCGCTCTCCCGCATTCCACGAGCAGGCCTCTGGACAGCAGCCGCTTCTCTCGCCGCCCTGGTCACCCTCGCGGCACATCAGGGCTTCGCGAACTCGGGTTCGGTCCGGACGACAGTGGCGATCACCGAGGCCACCAATGCGGCAGCCACGGTCTCGCCCGACCACCGCACCATCATCATGGATGTCCAGGGCGTGCTCTGGTCGTTCGATTTCTCAGGCGGCAGTGGCACGCAGTTGACAGATGCGCTGCAGGAGGCGGCGCGGCCCGACTTCTCGCCACTCGGCGATCTGGTGGCCTTCCAGTCTTACGCAGGCGGCACGTTCCACATCTGGGTGATGAGGCCCGAAGGCACCGGCCTTCGCCAGATCACCACCGGCCATGGCGACGATCGCGAGCCGCGCTTCTCGCCGGACGGCACCCGGATCGCCTTCGCCTCCGATCGCGCCTTCAATGGAAGCTACGACATCTGGGTCGTCGAGCTGGCCAGCGGCGCGCTCACGCAGTGGACCAACACCGGCGGGGTGACGACGCCGCCGGCGCCGGCGTCGGTCGATGAATTCGAGCCGACCTGGTCGCCCGACGGCACGAAGATCGCGTTCGTGGTCGGCTCGGGAGCAAACGGCACCACCATCCAGGCGCGCGACGCGGCCGGGACGCAGACGGTGCTCGCCACCGCCGCGCCGGGCACGCGGGTGAATGCCCCCTCGTACTCCCCCGATGGCGCGCGGGTCGCGTATCTCCAGTTCGGGAACAACAAGAGCAACCTGATGGTCGATCAGGTGAAGGTCGCGGCCACCGACGACGCGTTCCCGTTCTTCCCCCAGTGGCTGTCGAACGATCAGCTGCTCTATACGGCCGACGGAAAGATCCGCACCACGGTTGTCTCGACCGGCGCCACCGGCGAAATCCCCTTCGAGGTGAAGATCACGCTCAACCGGCCGCCCTACCGGCACAAGCGCTTCGACTTCAACTCCAATGACGAGAAGCAGGTGCTGGGCATCGTCGGCCCCGCGCTGTCGCCCGACGGCAAGCGGGTGACCTTCGGGGCGCTCAACCAGATCTGGGTGATGGAGATCGGACAGGAGCCCGAGCCGCTCACCAGCGGTCTCTACTACAAGACCGATCCGGCGTGGTCGCCCGACGGGACCAAGATCGCCTACGCCTCGGACAAGAGCGGCAAGACCATGGACCTCTACTTGATCGACTGGCGCACGGGCGTCGAGCGCCGCGTCACGGCCCTGGACGACGGGGCCGAGATATCGCCGGCGTGGTCGCCCGATGGACGGTTCCTCGCCTACCAGAATCAGAACGGCGCGACCTTCACGGTGGAGGTCGATACCGGCGTCGTCAAGCGGGTCATCCTGCCCGTCTTCGCGCCGGGCAAGCCGTCCTGGCACAAGAGCGGCAAGACCATCGCCATCGCGGCGCTGAAGCCGTACACCCGGCGGTTCCGCGAGGGCACCAGCCAGATCCTGACGGTAGACCTCGCCACCGGCGCGCTGACCTATACCGAGCCGGCGAAGTTCGAGTCGTTCTCGACGCGCGGCGAAGACGGCCCGGTCTACTCGCCCGACGGCACCGCGCTCGCCGCCGTCATGCACAGCCAGCTTTACGTCATCCCGGTGGACGCGAACGGCATTCCCAATGGCGCCGCGGAGAAGATCAATCACGAGGTGACCGACGCGCCGACCTGGAGCGGCGACTCGCACTCGCTGCTCTACCTCTCGAACGGCAAGCTGCGGCTCATCTCGCGCCACGGAGGCCAGCCCCGGGGGGTGCCGCTCGACCTTTCCTGGCAGCCCGAGCAGCACGAGGGCCGGGTCACCATCCACGCCGGAAAGCTCTGGGACGGCAGGGGCCCCGAGGTGCTCACCGATGTCGACATCGTGGTGAAGGATCAGCGCATCCAGAGCATCGGGCCCCACCGCGATCGCAGCGACAACCCGGGCGATGGCGACGACGAGGACGGGGGCCGCTTCATCGACGCCTCGAAGCAGACAGTCGTGCCTGGCATCTGGGAGTCGCACACGCATCAGTACATCGAGGGCAAGTCCTACGGCGACAGGCTGGGCCGTCTCTGGATGGCCTATGGCGTGACCTCTCTCCAATCGGTCGGCGATCCAGCGTACCGGGGGCCGGAGACCCGCGAAGCCTACGCGGCCGGCGCGCGCGTGGGCCCGCGCTACTTCTCCACCGGCGAGGCCCTGGATGGCGAGCGCGTCTATTACAACTTCATGCGGCCGATCACGACCGAGCAGCAGCTGCTGCTCGAGTTCAGCCGCGCCAAGGCGCTCGACTACGACATGGTGAAGACCTACGTGCGCCTGCCGCACGCCTGGCAGAAGCTGGCCATCGAGAACGCCCATTCGTCGTTGGGAGTCTTCACCGGCGGCCATTACATGATGCCCCAGCTCGCCGAGGGCGGCGACGGCATGACCCACGTCTCGGCCACCACGCGCACGGGCTGGGCGTACACGCGCTCGTCGGCAGGCATCAGCTATCACGACATGACGGACCTCTTCCGCATGTCGGCGGGAGCGTTTGATATCTCGACGACGTTCAATGCCTCGCTCTATGCCGAGGATCCGACGATGGTGGAAGACCCGCGCCTCCTCGTCCTGAATCCTGCCTGGGACCAGGCGGCCCTGATCGCCAAGCGCAACGCAGCCGTGACTACGCCGCAGTCGGTCAGCCTCGACAGCCTGAAGAAGGAGGAAGACACCTTCAAGCGCATCCAGCTCGGAGGCGGCACGATGCTGGCCGGCACCGACTCGCCGCTGGACAACGTGGCGACGGCGCTGCACCTGAACCTGCGAGCCCAGGTGAAGTTCGGCCTCGCGCCGTGGCAGGCGTTGCAGTCCGCCACCTTGAAGCCGGCGCGGCTGTACAACGTGGCCAACGACCTCGGCACCGTGGAGCCCGGCAAGCTGGCCGACCTGACATTCATCAACGGCGACCCGCTCACCGACATCAAGCAGCTGGCCAACGTAGCGGCGGTGATGAAGGGCGGCCGCTACTACAGCACCGCGGAGCTGATGGCGCCGTTCGTCACTCCGACGCCGGCCTCACCGGTTGCCGCCGCGGTCCGGCAAAACCGCATCGAAGCGCCGCTTGTGCATCCGGGCGAAGCGCCCTGGTGGCATGACATGCGCGAAATGGCCGACGGTTGCCAGCAGCACGATCAATAGCCTGCCTGGCTGTCGTTGGCCAAAACTCGATCCGATGGCTGTCGACCACACCCAGCGCTCGATCGGCGACGTCGGGCTGGGCGTCTCGGGGGTGCGCAAGCGCTGAGAGCTCGACGGGAGGCTGAAGCAACTGCATGCCCGGGTTCATGACCCGGGTGAGCGAGGGCGCGGCGCAAGTCAAGCTGGTGCGCATCCGCTGGCGAAGAGGAAATACGTCCGGTAGTTTTTTCCCTGGCGCGTGAAAGGGAGGGTTCATAGGCGGAATTGCAGGGGCCCCGCGCGGTCCAACCAGTTTCACCCGAAGTCGCGAGCTGTGCGGCCTTGCTGCCGTCGAACTCGCGAGAGGCATCGCCGAACGAGAATTCAGCTCCGCGGAGGTCGTCGAAGCCCATATCGCGCGGATCGAAGCCGTCAACGCGAGGCTCAACGCAGTGGTGGTCAAGCGCTTCGACGCAGCTCGTGCGGAGGCCTTGAACGCCGATCGTGCTCTCGCCGCCGGCGGGCCGGTGGGGCCATTGCATGGCGTCCCCATCACCGTGAAGGACAGCATCGATCTCGAAGGATTCCCCACCACCGGAGGGCTCCCCTCGCGGGCGGGCCTGAGGGCGGCGCGCGACGACCGTTTCATCGCCAGGCTGCGCGCAGCGGGCGCCATCGTGCTGGGGAAGACCAACGCTGGACAGCTGTTGTTGTTCGTCGAGACCGACAACCCGCTCTATGGTCGCACCAACAACCCATGGAATCTGGATCGCTCCCCGGGCGGCTCGAGCGGGGGCGAGGGAGCGATCATCGCGGCCGGCGGAGCACCTATCGGCATCGGAACCGACCTCGGTGGAAGCATCCGCGTCCCCGCTGCCTCTTGCGGGATCGTCGGCTTCAAGCCCACCAAGGGCTGGATTCCCGACGAAGGCCGGGTCAGCATTTCAGTCGGCGAGCGCGCGATCACGAGCCAGCTCGGGATCCTCGCCCGCGAAGTCTCCGACGTGGAGCTCGCCTTCGAGGTGATGCATGGCGCGCGAGATCCGCACCTCGATCCTCCGGCGGTCTGGCAGAGCCCGGCCTCCGTCGAGGTTGGGCAGCTCCGCGTTGCCTTCTTCACCGACGACGGCATCTTTCCTCCGGTACCGTCGGTTCCTCGGGCCGTGGAACAAGCAGAGGCGCTCCAAAGCCTTGGCTGCAGCGTAACGCGCTGGTCGCCGCCGGACGTCGCCCACGCGCGCGATCTGATGTTCGGCCTGCTTTCCGCCGACGGCGGATGGCATCTCAAGCGGCTGCTCGGCGGCGACAAGCGCGACCCACGGATCGCCGAGACCGTGGCCGCCGGGTCCAGTCCCCGTTTCATGCTCCCGGCACTGCGCGCGCTGCTACGCCTGAGCGGTCGGGGAAAGCTCGCCGATCAGATTGTGCGCAACTACGTAACCGCTCGGTCAGGAGCATCTATCCTCGCTTTGGAATGACAGCAATGGTTGCGCCCCAGGAGGCATGGCTATGGCGCAGAGCGGGTGGAAGCAGTGGAGTGCAGAGGACGCAGGGCGCGAGTTGAAGGCGCTGCAAACGAGCGGGGAGCCGCTGGAGGTATTCGCCCGCAGGCGAGGATATAGCGGCGAGCGGCTGCGGCGATGGGGCGCTCGCTTGAATGCGACGCCTTTGCTGTTGCCGGTGAGGGTGGTAGGCAGCGACGCCATTTCGCGCAAGGAGCCGCCGCC
>JANYKT010000082.1 GCA_025358085.1 Deltaproteobacteria bacterium
AGGAGCAGCAGCACGCGCTGCTCCTGCTCGACCCCGAGCTTGACCAGTGCATTGGCGGCACGGTTCACGCTGCGCGAGAGAGCTGCATAGGTGACCTCGCGGCCGTCGGCGCGGAGCGCGACCTTGTCAGGGCGAGAGCTCAAGTTGCGATCGATCAAATCGACGGCGGCGTTGTACATGCTTCGACGATACCTCGCGCGCGACCATCAGCGCAGCGGATAGGTGACGCGCATTCGATAGATGACAGCACGACCCAGCGAGTGCGGCAGGTAACGCTCGTAGCGGAAGGTCGCCGGCGCGCGGACCACGGCGGACAAGAGTCCGGGCAATTGTGGAATGACCAGCTCGTCGCTGCCGGTATAGACGATCTCGCCCTCGCCGGTGGCGCGCGCGGAGAGATCCAGAATCAACTCGACACCGCGCTCGAGCCGCCGCTGGGCATCGTCATAGACGAGCGAATAGTCGCCGCGCTCGAGGCGGAAGAGCCGCGGGCGGGCGTCGGGCGAGAGCGGCAGCTGGCAAAACTCTTCGGCGAAGCGGTGGAGCGCGGGGGCGCGCGGAAGGTCGGCGAAGGCATAGTGGCCGCGGTGCGCGAGATCGAAAATCTTCCAGGCGCGGTGTTTCCGGAGCGCGGCGGCCTGCTCCGAATCAATCGCTCCGGGAATGAGCGCGCCGAGTGGCCGCAAGGCTTGGATGATTTCGGGCCTGGTAAACGCGCTCTTGAGGATCATCGGCCGTAATACCAGCCGGCAATCGACATCCGCGCCCCGCGCGTGACCTCGCGCACGGCATGCAGCGTCCTCGCGCCGACATCGAAGAGCACCAGTCGATTGGCCCGCGGGCGGATGCGGCGGGCGCTGCGGGTGGAAATAATTTCGCCGCGGCGCGTGCGACAATCGAATAGCTCCAGCTCGCCGCCCCGCTCGGGCGCCGCCAGATAAAACGCGAAGGCGACCGCGCGGCCCTCGGACTCGCGATGATCAGAGTGCGGCAATAGATATTGACCCTCTCGATAGACGTAGCCGTTCCCGTCGCCGCGAGCGATGCGCTTGCCACTCAGCAGCTCCACCGCCGCGCGCACAGAGGGTCCGGTGAGTCCGTCGCAGAAGGTTTGCACGAGCGGCTGCGAGGGCGGTTGGGCCGAGCGCATCTGCGAATAGAGCTCACCGCGCAGATGCGCATGCGGCTCCCAGGCGAAGGACTCGCGGACCCGCGCGAGGTCAGCCGCAAGCAGGACCTGGTCGATGACGACATGCGGAAAGGGCTGCGCCTCGCGCCAGGCGCGGCCCAGCGCGGGCAGGTTCCAACCCGACGGATCGATCACCGCTCGATCCCGCAGGCCTCGGCGACGCTGTCGCGGAAGGCGAGCCAGAGGTCCAGCGCCCGCTCCACCGCGGCCACGAGCGGCTCGTGTTGGTCGAGACGGACATAGTTGAGCACCCCCTCCCAGGCGTCGCCGCGGTGGCCGCCTTCGACCAGCTTGTGCACGCGGACCAGCGAGAGCGCCGCCGGGTCCACGCCGTGAAAGCGCACCAGCGGATGCTGCCGCACGCTCGCCTCGATCTGCGCGGGCCCAGGCGCAGGCTGCGACAGCGCGAGAAGCTCGCGCCGCTCGTGGGCGGAGCCCTCGACGAAGAGCGTGAGCACGGCGGCACCGATGATCCACGGCTCGTCGCGGCTGGTGCGGTCGAGGTGCTCGCGATAGGCCGCGGCCGCGGGCAGGAGCCGCACTTGCTCAAATTGCGCTCGCGAGAAGTGACATCCTTCCATCATTTGCAGAAACAGCTCCGGGTGCGGCGCACTGCCAGAGATGCCGCCGGTCTGTTCCTCGTAGAGGTTGGCGGCGAGCATCCCGCGCACGCGCGCTGGAGGGCCGTGGCCGAGCACGCGCGCAAGCAGCACGGGGAAGTCGCGGACATAGACTTCCCATTCCTGCTGGAAGTGCGGCAGGAGCTGCGGCAGCGGCACTTTCCCCTGGGCGAAACTCGGCCAGGCCCAGTGCTGCTTGCGGTCGAGGACGCTGAGCAGGCGCTCATTCAACGCCGCGGTTGAAGGATCCATCGCGCGATACTACTGCTGTTAATGCTTCAGGATGTCCTGGAGCGGCACGGTGAGGTCCGGCGAGGCGTTCTTTTCCATCCGGACCACGACGATCGGCTTGTGGGTCGCCTCGTCGCGTACGCGTTTCTCGGCTGCCTCGCGGCGCTCAAGAGCATGCTGCTTCTTGCGGCTCAGTGGGGGCGGGCCGTAATGGTCCGCGATTGGCACGTACAACTCGCTGCCGTCGGGATCGCGAAAGAGGCCAGCGATGTTTTCCCGGAACAGCCAGGCCACGACCATCCCCGCCACGAAGACGATCCCGCCAGCGTACGATGCCTGCGAGCGATGGCGCGCGTGCGTCCGGCGTTCCATCCGCTTCTTCTTCAGAAGCTTCCAGGCCACCGTGCCCAGCACCGCGTTCCTCACCAGTTTGCGCAGTTTCATGCGGTCAACGTAGGCAGCGAATGTGGGTCAAGCTCGCTCGGCCGGCCGCTTGACGGGACGGAGGCGCACGGGTCCAGATGCGAGCGAGAGACCGCTACGCCTGTCGCGTATTCGTTGCGGCGAAACCCCAAAGCCGCGTACAGAGGTTCGGAATGACTTTCACCAAGGGTCGAGCGCTCCGGTGTTTCCTCGCTGCAGCGGCCCTGGCGGCATGCGGGAGCGGCTCGAAGACGTTGGGCGTTCCCGACGCCCGGTCCGATGCGGGCGCCGACGCAGGTGCTGACGCAGGCACTGACGCCGGCACTGACACAGGCACCGACGCAGGCACCGACGCCGGCACCGTCCCCACTCTCGACATTCCCGCGAGTGTCCTTCAGCACCACAAGCACGCCTCGCGGGACGGGCTCACCGTGGACCCGTCCTTCACGCACGCCATGGCGCAGGCGCTCTCGCGCGACAGCTCGTTCGACGGCACGCTTCCTCTCGTCAATGGCGTTGCGCCAAACGTCTACGCGCAGCCGCTCTATGCGGCGAGCGCGAGCGGCGGCACGGACCTGATCATCGTCGCCACCGAATCAAACCAGGTCCTCGCGCTCAGCGCCAAAACCGGCCTACCGGTCTGGCAACTCAGCGCCGCGACGCTGGGTGCGCCTGCACCGCAGAACTCGCTGGGTTGTGGAAACATCACCCCCACCGTCGGCATCACCGGCACGCCCATCATCGATGCTGCCTCTCGCACGCTCTTCTTCGACGCCCTGACGACGCCCGACTCCGGCGCGACCACGCATCACCTGGTCTATGGGGTCTCCCTGGACGACGGCACCACGCGCCCCGGCTTTCCCGTCGACGTACAGGCGCAGCTTGCGGCGAGCGGCTTCTCGTCGAAATTTCAGGGTGAGCGCGGCGCGCTTTCAATCGCGGGCAACACGCTCTTCATTCCTTATGGCGGCTATTATAGCGATTGCGGGACGTACCATGGCTGGGTGGTCGTGATTCCGCTTGCCTCTCCGCAGTCAATCCTCTCCTGGTCCACGCGCGCAAACGGCGGCGGCATCTGGGCGCCCGGCGGGCTCTCCTCGGACGGCACGTCCGTCTTCGCCTCCACCGGCAACACCATGGGTGTCACTTCCTGGTCGGATGGCGAGGGCATCTTTCGTTTTCCTTCGGCGGGCCCGCTCATTCCGGCCGATTCCCTTGCGCCTTTGAACTGGCACGATCTCGACACCTACGATTTGGACTTGAGCGGTGTCAGCCCGCTGCCCGTCCATATCGAGGGCGCGACGCCCGCAGACGTCATCCTCGCGCTGGGCAAGGACGGCAATGCCTATCTCCTCGATCAGGGCGCACTTGGAGGTATCGGCGGACAGCTTTCGAAGAGGTTGGTGTCGACCCGCGAAATCATCAATGCTCCCGCCGTCTACCTCGCGCCCGGCGGCACGACCGTGGTCTTTACCGGCGCCGGCCAGGGCAACGCTCCCGGTTGCCCCGGTCCGCTGACCGCACTGCGACTGTCAGCGACCGCGCCACCCGTCGCACAAGTCGCGTTCTGCATGGGTCTGAACGGCAACGGCTCGCCGATGGCCACCAGCGCGGGTGGCAGCGAGACCCCGGTCGTCTGGGTGGTCGGCGCCGAGGGCGACAATCGGCTTCACGCCTTTGACGGGGACACCGGCGCGCCCATTTACGCCGGCGGCGGGGCGGCCGAGGCAATGGGAACCGTGCAGCACTTCCAGACGCCTGTCGCCGCGAAAGGAAGGATCTTCGTGGCGGGGAACGGCAAGGTCTACGCGTTTCATTAGACCGCGCGGGCGATACGTCAGCTCCGCCCGCGCAAGTGCCAGAGCGCGAGCGCGACCACCGCGCCCAGCAGCGCGAGCGTGATCCAGAGCCAGCGCTTGCCGCCTGTGCCGGTGGCGAACAGAACAGACGCGGTCCAGGTGGGCGCGAGGGCGAGGCCCGGAACCAGCTCGGCGGCGGCGGCGGGCAAGAAGGCCCAGTGGAAGCCGACGAGCTTGATCAGCGCCGCGCCCACGGCGAGGTCGAGAACGTCATTCACCGGCGATGCGAAGCCTTCGCCGAAGAGGGGGAAGACGAGGATCTGCAGCAGGTCGGCTCCGAGCGCGATGAGGCGGGCGGCGCGTCGGCGGGCTGGAGACACATCGGCGCGCACTGTCGCTTCTGCGTTGTCCGCGCGCTCAGCCGCGGGGGATTTCATAGAGACGCTGGAAGGTGCGCGGGGTGCGCTTCTTGCGGGTGCAGCGCGTTTCCGCGCTCATCAGGCAGATAGTGAGCGCGCGCCGGGGGCGGCCGGTCGAATTCATCCCGGACCGGTGCCAGGCGTGGTTGTGGATCAGCACAACCTCCCCCGCGCGGGCCGGCAAGAGCTCGCCGCGGATACCGCAGGAGACGTCGTCGGGAATGACCCCGCCGAGCCGCGTGGCGAGGCCGCGCAGATGCGTCTCCGGGACCAGCTCCAGGCAGCCAGACTCGACCGGTGCATCGTCGAGCGCGGTCCAGATCTGCAGCACCGGCGCGCGGTCAAGCCCCCAGAAGCTGCCGCCGTCCTGGTGCCACGGCAAGTGCGTGCCGCCGTCCTTCCCCTTGGTAAACAGCACCGCGCGATAGAGCGCGACCGCAGGCCCGATCACTTCGTGCGCGATGCGCGCGAAGAGCGGGTTTTCGATGAAAGCCGCGAAGAGAGGATCCAGCTGGAGCTTCTCCATCTTTCGATAATCCAGCCCTGGACCGGTCCATCCGCTGCCGCGCGGTAACGTCTCGTAGCGGCCGTCCGGCGCGTCGCGCTGGAAGAAATAGCGCGGGTCTCCTTCGAGCATGATCTGGTCCGCGCGCGCCCGCAGCGCCGCCAGCAAGGCCTCGTCGAATTGCACGCCCAGCGAGGCGAACCCGCGCGCGCGGTACTGGTCAATGCCGCGGGCGCAGGTGTCTTCGACCGCGCTCTCGCTGTCTTTCTCGAGGCCAAAGGCGGTCATCGCGCGTACGAGACATCGGTGCCGACATAGGAGCGATGTACGGCGTCGATCTTCTCGAGCGCCCCCGGCGGCAACGTCCTCGCTGTGCCGTCGATGCCGGCGTCCAGCTGCTCAACCGACGCCGGCCCCAACAGGATGGAGTCTACTTCCGGCCGCGAGGCAAGCCACGCATAGGCCAGCTCCACGGTGGACAGTTCGAGTTCGGCGGCCAGCTTCCCATACGCCGCGACCAGCTCGAACATGCGGTCATTGAGATAGCGAGTCTGGTACATGCGATTACCTTCGAAGCGCGCGCCCGGCTTGCCCGCCAATAGACCTCCGGCGAGGGGATTATAGACGGTGGTGTGGATTCGATATTGACCGGCAAAGCGGAAGTATTCGAGTTCGAGCTGCCGGATCAAAAGGTTATAGATGACCTGCGAAACGCGCGGCTTTCCCCAGCGCGTCATCTCACCCAGCTGCCACGAGGCGAAGTTCGATGCGCCCCAGGCGCGGACCTTGCCTTGCTCCACCAGCTTCTCCATCGCGTGAACCGACGCCGAAAGCGGTCGCGCGTGATCCGGCTTGTGGAAGTAATAGAGGTCGACGTGGTCGGTGCCCAGGCGCTGCAAGCTCTCGTCGATGGCCGCGGCGATGCGCTCGGGCGCGAGGCCCTCCGCGTCACTCATCTTGCCGATGCCGACCTTGGTAGCGATCTGCGCTTCGCCGCGCTGCTTGCCGAGCGCGCGGCCGAGGATGCGTTCCGACTCGCCGTCGTTATAGACGTTGGCGGTGTCGAAGAAGGTCAGTCCGCGCTCGAGCGCCCGCGCCACGATGCGCCGCGACTCGGCCTCGGTGGTTCGCTTGCCGAAGTTCATCGTGCCCACCACCAGGGCGGGCCGGCTGCCAGGTTCTTTAGGCTCGAGATAGCGGTTCATAGGCCGGCAGTATGCAACGCGGCCCATCACTGTGCATCCCCAGAGCATTTCTTTCGAGGTAACCAACACCGCCCTCGCGCTGCGCGGTCTGGACCCGGCGCACGACGGCTTGCGCATTGCGCAGATCTCCGATGTTCACATCGGCGACCGCACTCCCGTAAGCCACATCGCCGAGGCAGTGCGAATGGTGAACGCCGCCCGGCCGGACGTCGTCTTCCTGACGGGCGACTACGTCACGAGCTCGCGCGAGCCCATCCAGCGCCTGCCGCTGCTCGCGGACTTGAAGGCGTCGATGACGATGTCTCCGGTCACGCCGACGTTCCGCGCGCTCTCCACGGCGCGCTCTCCACGGCGCTCAACGACGGCACGCGGCTGGTTCTGGCTCACGCGCCCCCCACCGCCGACGGGCTGCCCTCTCGCCAGAACCTGATCTGTTTCAGCGGACCTACCCACGGCGGGCAGTTCGATATTCCGCTCGCGACGCGTTTCTTTTTTCGCCTGGCGGCCAAGCTGCGCCTTCGCCGTCTAAACGGCTGTAAACTTGGGAACACCCTCCGCCCTGCGGTACGGTCGAACCATGTGCTTCTCTTTCCTGCTCGCCCTGATTCCCGCGGTCGGTCTCGCCGCCGTGCCCAGCGCTGACCTCGAGGGCGACGCGCGACCCGCGGAGATCGCCGGAAGCGGCACCAGCTATCGCCTCTCGCACGGGAAGTCGCTGACCTTGCGGCTTGCTGGCCCCGCCTCGCTCTCCTTCGAAGTGCGCGTGGAAGGCCGTGCCCCCCATCCGGTCGCGCCGCTGATCGATCAGGACGGCAAGCCGGTCTTTGCGCTGCCCGGGGACGCCGCAATTGATCCGTCATTGCGCTCAGAGAACGGGACGGCCCTGAGCCGCGCCAGCATCGTGCACATGGAGGTGGCCGCAGGCCGGCATGCGGTCACGGTTCGGTGGCCTCTCGCTGCGTCGGGCGACGCGCTCGTGGCCATCCGCGGTGTGCAGGTGGCGCGGCTGCCCGAGCTGGGGTTGCCGCCGTTGACGGTCGCGGAGCTTCTGCCGCTGGCGCTGCCTGCCGCTTCGAGCGCTCATCCAAACGCGGGCCCCGCGATTCAGGTTTACTCGAGCGGATCTTCCAAGGCCCGGGTCACCAATTCACCTGCCCCCGCAGCACGCAGCGACGGGCTTTCGCTGGCACCGCTCGCGTTGCAGCCCGCCGGGAGTCAGCCGCAGACGCGCTCGATGACCGCCCTCGCTGTGCAACCCGAGCCGGATTTCTCCCGGGTCAGCTTCGATCTTCATGCAGGCGCCCAGCGCAGCGCAGAGTCCGACACTGCCGCGGCGACGCTCGGCGCGCTGGGCGTCGACCTCTTCTTCCACCTGAGTCCGCTGTTCTCGATCGTCGGGTCGGTCGACGGTCGCCTTTCGCATCAGGCCTACCAGGCCCGCCAGACAGCGCTGGACGGGCGCGGCCTCGCGCACGCTGACCTGGACGAGCGCCGGCTGGACGCGTTTCTCGGCGCCGGCTGGGACCTCGGGCCGTGGCTGGTCAAGAGCGGCCGCCTCGAGCTGGTGCCCATGCTCGGTGCACAGACCACGCTGGTCCGCAACGGCGGGTTTCCTCTGGACCTGGCAGGCCCGTCGGCGGGCGCACGCGCCCGGTTCGCGCTCTCCCGCGCCTTCGGTCTGCAAGCCGGGGCCCGCTTCACTTACAACCTCCTCAAGCGCGACACTCTCTCCGTGGTGGGCACGCCGGTGAGCGACCTCGCGCTGCAAGCTGGCGTGTCGCTCCCTCTGGCGGGTCAATATTCATTCGACGTCGGCTACCAGGGCGACGTGCTCGCGCTTCACTACGACACGCGGGTAGCTCACGGCTTCGCGGTCGGCTTCCACGCCGGTCTCTAAACTCTTGGACCTCAAACAAGCCCAGCAGGTGGTTCAGTTGATGGTGATGACCGCCTGGGCCGACGGCCACGTGGAAGGCTCCGAGGCGCTCACCATTCACAAGCTCGTGGCGGCGCACCCGGAGCTGCGCGAGGTGGGGCCCACCTTTGACTTGAGCCGGATTGCTCGCGAGCGGTTGCTCCAACTGGGGTTGAAGGAAGCGGTGCGCCAGTGCGCCCTCGCCCTGACCGATCCACGGTACCGGGAGCTGACTTTCCAGTGCTGCGCCAAGGTCAGCGGCGCCGACGGCGAATTCGTCCCCGCCGAGGCCGAGATCTTGACGCAGCTGCAGGAGCTTTTCGGTTTTTCCGCGGCGCAAGTGAGCCGGTTGCTGGTCCTCGCGACCCGCTAGCTCAGCCACCCGCCCTTCAGCCGAGTTGGATTAAGTCGCTCCAGCTTGCAAAAGGTCGTACCGTTCGCACTACGGGCGGGTGCCGCCTGGACTGCACTCTGTACAAGTAGGGCTACTTACTTCGTCCGCTTCTGCACAGCCGCTCCGCACCGGCGGTCCGTGCGACGCGATATCGACGAACCTCATCGCACTTCTGCAACGGAGCACACCGTGGGCGAGACGCACGATCCGGGCAATCCACCTGAACGGCCTTCGAAGAAGCGCAAGGCCAAGGCCGATACGGCTGCAGGCGACGCCAACGGTTCTAAAAATGGCAACGGTGAGCACAAGTTCAGCGAGCAGGAGCGGCTGACCCAGCTGCTCGACGCCCTGGTAGCAGCGCAGCACGGTGAGTTCGACGTGCGCCTTCCTTTCGCTCGCGGCAGCGGCGTGATGGCTGAAATCGCGCGCGCGTTCAATTCCGTGGTTTCGCGCAACGAGACCCTCACCAACGAGATCGTCCGTCTCGAGCGCGTGGTCGGCCGCGAAGGCCGGATGACCGAACGCGCGACGCTCGGCGACGTCAGCGGCGGCTGGAAGACCAGCGTGCATTCCATCAACGCGCTGATTGCCGACCTGGTGCAGCCCACCACCGAAGTCGCGCGCGTGCTGGTGGCCGTGGCTGAAGGCGATCTGACGCAGAAGATGGCGCTGGAGATCGAGGGCCAGCCCGTGAAGGGAGAGTTCCTCCGCATCGGCACCACCGTGAATTCCATGGTCGACCAGCTCTCATCCTTCGCCGCGGAAGTGACCCGCGTGGCGAAGGAGGTCGGCACCGACGGCAAGCTGGGTGGACAGGCCGAGGTGCCCGAAGCCGCCGGCATCTGGCGCGACCTGACCGACAACGTGAACTTGCTCGCGTCAAACCTGACTTCGCAGGTGCGAAACATCGCCGACGTCACGACCGCGGTTGCCAAGGGCGATCTCTCGAAGAAGATCACCGTCGACGCGCGCGGCGAAGTTCTCGAGCTGAAGAACACCGTCAACACGATGGTGGATCAGTTGAACAGCTTCGCCGCGGAAGTCGTTCGCGTCGCGAAGGAGGTCGGCACCGAAGGCAAGCTGGGCGGGCAGGCCGACGTGCGCGGCGTCAGCGGAGTCTGGAAGGACCTCACCGACAACGTGAACTTCATGGCCACGAACCTGACCACCCAGGTCCGCGGCATCGTCAAGGTCGTCACCGCGGTAGCGAACGGCGACCTGACCCAGAAGCTGATCGTCGAGGCCAAGGGCGAGATCGCCGCGCTGGCCGACACGCTCAACAGCATGACCAAGACGCTGGGCATCTTTGCGCAGCAGGTGACGAGCGTCGCGCGCACCGTCGGCGTCGAGGGAAAGCTGGGAGCCCAGGCCGATGTGCCCGGTGTCGCCGGCACCTGGAAGGACCTCACCGACAACGTCAATCTCCTCGCTTACAACTTGACCGCGCAGGTCCGGAACATCGCCGACGTGACCACGAGCGTCGCGCGCGGAGACCTGAGCCGGAAGATCACCGTCGACGCGAAGGGCGAAGTTCTCGAGCTGAAGAACACCATCAACACGATGGTCGATCAGCTGAATGCCTTCGCCGGCGAAGTGACCCGCGTCGCGAAGGAAGTCGGCACCGAAGGAAAGCTTGGCGGGCAGGCGGAAGTGAAGGGCGTGTCGGGCGTCTGGAAGGACCTCACCGACAACGTGAACTTCATGGCCTCGAACCTGACCGGCCAGGTCCGCAACATCGCCAAGGTGACCACCGCGGTCGCGAATGGCGACCTGTCGCAGAAGATCACCGTCGATGTGAAGGGCGAGATGCTCGAGCTGAAAAACACCATCAACACGATGGTGGATCAGCTCAACACCTTCGCGAGCGAAGTCACCCGCGTCGCGCGCGAGGTCGGCACCGAGGGCAAGCTGGGCGGGCAGGCGGAAGTCAAAGGCGTCGGCGGCACCTGGAAGGACCTCACCGACAACGTGAACTTCATGGCCTCGAACCTGACCACGCAGGTGCGTGGCATCGCGCGCGTCGTCACCGCGGTCGCGAATGGAGACCTGAGCCAGCGGCTGAAGGTCGAGGCCAAAGGAGAGATCGCGGCGCTTGCCGACACCATCAACGCCATGACCGATACGCTCGGCATCTTCGCCGAGCAGGTGACCGACGTGGCGCGCACGGTCGGTGTCGAGGGGAAGCTTGGCGCCCAGGCCGACGTGCCCGGAGTGGCCGGCACCTGGAAGGACCTGACCGACAACGTCAACCTGCTCGCGAACAACTTGACCGCCCAGGTCCGCAACATCGCCGACGTGACGACGGCGGTGGCGAAGGGTGACCTCTCGAAGAAGATCACCGTCGATGCGCGCGGCGAGATTTTACAGCTGAAGGACACCGTCAACACGATGGTGGATCAGCTCAACAGCTTCGGCGCGGAAGTGACCCGCGTGGCCAAGGAAGTCGGCACCGAAGGCAAGCTGGGCGGGCAGGCCGACGTGAAGGGCGTGTCGGGGGTCTGGAAGGACCTGACCGACAACGTGAACTTCATGGCCTCGAACCTCACCACGCAGGTGCGCGGCATCGTCAAGGTCGTCACCGCGGTGGCAAACGGGGACCTCTCCGAGAAGCTGCAAGTCAACGCCAAGGGCGAGATCGCGGCGCTCGGCGAGACGCTCAACAACATGACCAAGACGCTGGGCCTCTTCGCCCAGCAGGTCACCAGCGTGGCCCGCACGGTCGGCGTCGACGGCAAGCTGGGCGCGCAGGCCGAGGTGCCCGGCGTCGCCGGCACCTGGAAGGACCTGACCGACAACGTCAACCTGCTCGCAAACAACCTCACCGCGCAGGTGCGAAACATCGCCGACGTGACGACGGCGGTGGCGAACGGAGACCTCTCCAAGAAGATCACCGTCGACGCGAAGGGTGAAGTCCTCGCGCTCAAGAACACCATCAATACGATGGTCGATCAGCTGCGGTCGTTCGCCGGTGAAGTGACCCGCGTCGCCAAGGAGGTGGGCACCGACGGAAAGCTGGGCGGGCAGGCCGACGTCAAGGGCGTCAGCGGCACCTGGAAGGACCTCACCGACAACGTCAACGTCCTCGCCGGTAACCTCACCGACCAGGTCCGCAACATCGCCAAGGTGACGACGGCCGTCGCCAACGGCGACCTCTCGCAGAAGATCACCGTCGACGTGAAGGGCGAGATGCTGGCCCTGAAGGACACCATCAACACCATGGTGGATCAGCTGAACTCGTTCGCCGCGGAAGTGACCCGCGTCGCGAAGGAGG
Source organism: Deltaproteobacteria bacterium (assembly GCA_025358085.1). Classification (GTDB taxonomy): domain Bacteria; phylum Myxococcota; class Myxococcia; order Myxococcales; family 40CM-4-68-19; genus JANYKT01. The sequence goes on from JANYKT010000082.1 coordinate 11,972, forward strand.
TGGGCACCGAAGGCAAGCTGGGCGGGCAGGCCGACGTCAAGGGCGTCAGCGGCACCTGGAAGGACCTCACCGACAACGTCAACGTCCTCGCCGGTAACCTCACCGACCAGGTCCGCAACATCGCCAAGGTCACCACGGCAGTGGCGAACGGCGACCTGTCGCAGAAGATCACGGTCGACGTGAAGGGCGAGGTGCTCGCGCTCAAGAACACCATCAACACGATGGTGGATCAGCTGCGTTCTTTTGCTTCTGAAGTGACTCGCGTCGCCAAGGAGGTCGGCACCGAGGGCAAGCTGGGCGCGCAGGCGGAAGTGCCCGGGGTCGCCGGCGTCTGGAAGGACCTGACCGACAACGTCAACATCCTCGCCGGCAATTTGACCGGCCAGGTGCGCAACATCGCGAAGGTCACCACCGCGGTCGCGAACGGAGATTTGTCGCAGAAGATCTCCGTCGAGGCCCGCGGCGAGATCCTGGCGCTGAAGGACACCATCAACACCATGGTGGACCAGCTGCGCTCGTTCGCCGGTGAAGTGACCCGCGTCGCGCGCGAGGTCGGCACCGACGGCAAGCTGGGCGGCCAGGCCGACGTCCGCGGCGTCAGCGGCGTCTGGAAGGACCTGACCGACAACGTGAACTTCATGGCCTCCAACCTGACCGGCCAGGTGCGCAACATCGCGCTGGTCACGACGGCGGTCGCGAACGGCGACCTGAGCCGGAAGATCACGGTCGACGTGAAAGGCGAAATCCTCGAGCTGAAGATCACCATCAATACGATGGTCGATCAGCTGAACTCGTTCGCGAGCGAGGTCACCCGCGTCGCCAAGGAGGTCGGCACCGAGGGCAAGCTGGGCGGGCAGGCCGAGGTGCAGGGCGTCGCCGGCGTCTGGAAGAACCTGACCGACAACGTGAACTTCATGGCCTCGAATCTGACCACGCAGGTGCGCGGTATCAGCAAGGTCGTCACCGCGGTCGCGAACGGAGACCTCTCGCAGAAGCTGACCGTCGACGCGAAGGGCGAGGTGGCCACGCTCGCCGAGACCATCAACGCCATGACTGACACGCTCGGGACGTTTGCTGATCAGGTGTCCGGCGTCGCGCGCGAGGTCGGCATCGAAGGCAAGCTGGGCGGGCAGGCAAAGGTGCCGAACGCGACCGGCACCTGGCGGCAGCTGACCGACAACGTGAACCAGCTGGCCGCCTCGCTGACCACCCAGATCCGCGCCATCTCCGAGGTTGCCACCGCGGTGACCAAGGGGGACCTGACCCGCAGCATCACGGTCGAGGCGGAAGGCGAAGTGGCGAAGCTGAAGGACAACATCAACCAGATGATCGTCAACCTCCGCGAGACCACGGAGAAGAACCAGGACCAGGACTGGCTGAAGACGAACCTCGCCAAGTTCAGCTCGATGATGCAGGGGCAGAAGAACCTCGACACGGTCTCGCGGCTGATCATGTCGCAGCTCACTCCGCTGGTGAGCGCTCACCACGGCGCCTTCTTCATGAAGGACCAGGAGGGCAACATTCCGGTGCTCAAGCTGGCGAGCACTTATGCGTATCGCGAGCGGAAGGGAGTCGCGAATCGCTTCCTGCTCGGCGAAGGCCTGGTCGGCCAGTGCGCCCTGGAGAAGAAGACCATCGTCCTCACCAAGGTCCCCACCGATTACATCCAGATCAATTCGGGCCTGGGCGAGGCGTCACCGCTCAACATCATCGTGCTGCCGGTGCTCTTTGAAGGGGAGATCAAGGCAGTCATCGAGTTGGCGAGCTTCAATACCTTCAGCGCCATCCACCAGATCTTCCTCGACCAACTGACCGAGTCGATCGGCGTCGTGCTCAACATGATCTCCGCGTCGATGCGCACGGAGGTCCTGCTGCAGCAGTCGCAGAGCCTGACGCAGGAGCTGCAGTCGCAGTCGCGCGACCTGACGCAGCAGCAGGAGGAGCTGAAGAAGTCGAACTACGCTCTCGAGAAGCAGGCCCTCGAGCTGGAAGAGAAGGCGAAGCAACTCGAAGAGCAGAACCAGAACATCGAGGTCAAGAATCGCGAGGTCGAGCTGGCCCGCGCTTCCCTGGAAGAGAAGGCCGAGCAGCTGTCGCTCATCTCCAAGTACAAGAGCGAGTTCCTCGCCAACATGAGCCACGAGCTGCGCACGCCGCTCAATTCGCTGCTCATCCTCGCGAAGCTCCTCTCGGACAACAAGGAGACGAATCTCAGCGACAAGCAGGTGGAGTACGCCAAGACCATCTACGCGTCGGGCGGAGACCTGCTCTCCCTGATCAACGAGATCCTCGATCTGTCCAAGGTGGAGGCGGGCAAGATGCAGATCGAGCCGCGCGACATCGGGCTGCTCGAGCTCAAGGATTTCTTCGAGCGCACCTTCCGGCCGGTGGCCGAGCAGAAGGGCCTGGGATTCGAAATCGACATCGGCCAGAACGTGCCGACGCACATCCGCACCGACCCGCAGCGCCTGCAGCAGGTGCTCAAGAACCTGCTCGCAAACGCGTTCAAGTTCACCGAGCAGGGCAGCGTCAAGCTGGTGATGGACGTCGTTCCCGACCGGAGCCTGCTGGACAGCGACACGCTGAAGCGAGCGCGCTACGTGATGCGGTTCGCGGTGGTGGACACCGGCATCGGCATCCCCAAGAACAAGCAGAAGATCATCTTCGAGGCCTTCCAGCAGGCGGACGGGACCACCAGCCGCAAGTACGGCGGCACCGGCCTGGGCTTGTCCATTTCGCGGGAGATCACGCGGCTCCTCGGCGGCGAGATCCACGTCGACAGCGCGCCCTCCAAGGGGTCGACCTTCTCGCTCTTCCTGCCCGACCGCTACAGCGGCCCGGACCAGGATGTTTATGAGGAGGAAATGGAGAACGCCAAGCCGCGCGCGACCGTGGCCTCCGGGGTCCGGCAGAAGCGCGGCGAAGAAGCGCTGGCCGAGCGTAGTCGCGGCCTGCGACCACCGGCGGAGAACGTCGGCGGCGGCGGTGCTGCGTCGATGCTGACCGACATTCCGGTGGTGGCGGACGCGATGGTCAGCCGGCCCGTCGAAGACGACCGGGAGCATTTGCGCGAAGGCGACCGGGTCCTGCTCATCATCGAAGACGACCTGAAGTTTGCCCGCATCATGGTCGGCATGGCGCGTGAGAAGGGTTTCAAGGCCGTGGTCGCGACGCGCGGAGACACCGGCCTCGCTCTCGCCAACGAGCTGCTGCCAGCGGCGATCACTCTCGACATCCAGCTGCCGGTGGTGGACGGCTGGGCCATCCTCGACCGCCTCAAGCGCAACCCGCGCACGCGGCACATCCCGGTGCACGTCATCACCATCGTGGAGAAGAGCAAGCGCGGGGCGGCGCTGGGCGCTTTCGCCTATCTCGAGAAGCCGGTCAGCAAGGACGCGCTCGACGGGGCTTTCACTCACATCCAGAGCTTCGTCGACAAGAAGGTGAAGAAGCTGCTGCTCGTCGAGGATGACCAGAAGCAGCAGATCAGCATCACCGAGCTGATTGGCGAAGGCGCCGACGTCCAGGTGACCTGCGTGACGGACTCCGAGGCGGCGCTGGCCGCGCTCGTGACGGGCGACTTCGACTGCGTGGTGCTCGACCTGATCCTCGAGAACGACACAGGCGAAAAACTGCTCGAGCAGATCAAGACGCAGCCGCGCTACCGGGACCTGCCGGTGGTCGTCTATACGGGCAAGGATCTGTCGAAGAAGGAGGAGAGCCGGCTCAAGAAGTACGCCGAGTCGGTCATCGTCAAGAGCGGCGCGAGCTCTCCCGAGAAGCTGCTGAGCGATACCGCGCTGTTCCTCCACCGCGTCGAGGAGCAGCTGCCGGCCAAGGCGAAGTTGCTGCTCGCCGTCCAGCACGCCGCGGGCGAAGACGTGAAGGGCAAGAAGGTCCTCATCGTCGATGACGACGTGCGAAACATCTTCGCGCTCACCAGCGTTTTGGAGAGCCACGGGCTCGACGTCATCTATGCCGAAAATGGCAAGGACGGCATTGACTCGCTGGAGAAGAACCCCGACGTCGATGTAGTGCTGATGGACGTGATGATGCCCGAGATGGACGGCTACGAGACCATGCGGCACATCCGCAAGGACCCGGCGCACAAGGCGCTGCCCATCATCGCCATCACCGCCAAGGCGCTGAAGGAGGACCGTGAGAAGTGCATCGTCGCGGGCGCCTCCGACTATCTCCCCAAGCCGGTTGACGGCGACAAGTTGCTGGAGCTGATCCGGCTGTGGGCGAGGAACTAAGCGTGAGTCACGGCGCGGCCGAGCAGTCGTACCCACCGGATCCGGATCTGCGCGCCCGGGTCCTGATGGTCGACGACCATCCGCCCAACCTGATCGCGCTCGAGGCAATCCTCTCGCCGCTCGGGCAGGAACTGGTGCGGGCCACCTCGGGCCAGGAGGCCCTGCGCCAGCTGCTCGATGGCGATTTTGCCGTCATCCTGATGGACGTGCAGATGCCGGGAATCGACGGCATGCAGACGGCCAAGCTGATCAAGGAGCGGCCGCGCAACCGTCACATACCGATCATCTTCCTCACCGCCATCTCGAAGGACGCGGCGCACATCTTCCGCGGCTACCAGGAAGGCGCGGTCGACTATCTCCTCAAGCCGTTTGATCCGGAGATCCTGCGGGCCAAGGTCTCGGTCTTCGTCGACCTCTGGCGCAAGGGCGAGCAGATCAAGCAGCAAGCCGCGATGCTGCGGGCGCAGGAGCTGATCCAGCTCGAGCGCAAGAGCGAGACCCGGTTCCGCGCCCTGACTGACTCGATGCCCCAGTGCGTCTGGGCCGCGCGCAAGGACGGCGAGGTCTACTACTGCAATCGCGTCTGGAAAGAGTTCGCCGGCCCCGACGCCGGCATGTCCTTCACCGACGCGGCCCCCGAGGATGAAGTCGAGGAGATCCGCAACGCCTGGCGGGAAGCGGTGAGAGGCGGGCCGTCGCTGGACCGCGAGCAGCGCCTGCGCCGGCACGACGGGCAGTACCGCTGGCATTTGTGCCGGGTGGTGCCCGAGCGCGACGAGCACGGGGCGGTGGTCGGCTGGATCGCGACCGCGACCGACATCGATCAGCAGAAGCGCATCGAGCAGTCGAACGCGAGCTTGCTCACCAGCGAGAAAGAGGCGCGGCAGTCGGCCGAGATCGCGAACCGGAGCAAGGACGAGTTTCTCGCCACCGTTTCGCACGAGCTGCGCACGCCGCTCAACGCCATCCTCGGCTGGACTCGCATGCTGCGCACCGGCGCGGTGGAAGAAAAAGCGCTCGGCCGCGCGCTCGAGACCATCGAGCGCAACGCGCGCGTGCAGACGCAGCTCATCGAGGACATCCTCGACGTTTCGCGCATCATCGCCGGCAAGCTGCGCGTCGACATCCGCCGCATCGACCTGCACACCGTCACGCGCGCCGCCATCGAAGCCGTGCAGCCGTCCGCCGATGCCAAAGGCGTCGAGCTTTTGCCGAACTTCTCGCCCGACTCCGCCGAGTTTGCCGGCGACCCCGATCGGCTGCAGCAGGTGATCTGGAACCTGATCGCCAACAGCATCAAGTTCACTCCCAAGGGAGGGCGGGTGCAGATCGACCTCTCGCGCGAGAACTCCCAGGTCCAGCTGGTGGTCAGCGACACCGGGCTGGGCATCGCCAAGGACTTCCTCCCGCACGTCTTCGATCGCTTCCGGCAGGCGGACAGCTCGATCACGCGGACGCAGGGAGGTTTGGGTCTCGGGCTCGCCATCGTGCGCCACCTGGTCGACGCGCATGACGGGACGGTTGAAGCGCACAGCGACGGGCCGGGCACGGGCACGTGCATGACCGTGCGACTCCCGGTGCGCGTGGTGGCCCCGGCGGAAGCACCGGACGTCGCACAGGTGAGCGGCGAGTCCCCCGAAGAAAGCGCCCCGGCCGCGCAGCTACTGGCGGGTCTGGGCGTGCTCGTCGTCGATGACGAGGCGGACGCGCGCGAGCTGTTGACCGCGGTGCTGGCCAGCTATGGCGCGGTGGTCAGGACGGCGGCCTCGGTCGAGGAGGCGTTGCGGCACCTGGAAGAGCAGGTTCCGGACGTGCTGGTCAGCGACATCGGGCTGCCGAACCAGGACGGCTACGCGCTCATCCGCCGCGTGCGGGAGCTGGGCGCGGGGGCGGGCGGCAACGTGCCGGCGGCAGCGCTGACGGCGTATGCGAGCACCGAGGACCACAAGCGCGCGCTCTCGGCCGGGTTCCAGGTGCACCTCACCAAGCCCATCGAGCCATCGAATCTGGCGCGCGTGGTGGCGTCGCTCGCCGGCCGTACCAATCCCGAGCCTGGCCCCGCGCTGCATTCGAGCACGGGTTTGCCCCGGCGCCTTGCGGCCAACTGATGGGGCCTGCATGAAGCTGCGCGCAATCGATCTTCCTCCGCGGCAGCCCGGCCTCGCGCACACCCTGGTGCTGCTGCACGGCTATGGCGCCGACGAGCACGACCTGCTGCCCATCGGCCACGAGCTCGACCCGCGGCTGCGCGTGGTCAGCCTGCAGGGTCCCCTCTCGATGGGCGGCTCGCAGCGCGCCTGGTACAGCCTGCGGCAGGACGGCCGCGGCATCTCCATCGACGCCGCGGAGGCGCGCGAGGGAGCGCGGCTCGTGGCCGAGGCCGTGGCCGGGATTGTTGAGCTCGGGCACGGAGCGCCTGCGCCGTTCCTGCTGGGCTTCAGCCAGGGCGCCTCGATCGCGCTCGCGGTCGCCTTGACGCGGCCGCAGCTGTGCAAAGGGGTGATCTCGCTCTCGGGCGTGCCCGCGAGCATCGAGCCCGAAGATCTGGCCGCGCCCGCCGCATTGAAAGGCTTCCCCGTCTTCGCCGCGCACGGCACGCAGGACCCGGTGATCCCCATCGAGATGGGCCGCGCCAACCGCGCCGAGCTCGGGCGGCTCGGGTGTGACGTCTTCTGGCGCGAGTACGAGATGGGCCACATGGTGCTGCCGCAGGAGCTGACCGATCTGCGCGCCTGGCTGCTGCCGCGGTTGACGCCGATTAAAATCTCTTAATCCTTTGGTCTTGGAACATCCCGGGGAAAGTGCACCGGCGGGCACGATGTCGCGATCTCCTCCCGGTCCACCCCCTGCCAAGCAAGCCACGGCTTGCGGCGCTCTACCTCAAATCGACGAAGAACGTTTTTCCTCCACGAGTGGTCTGGTCGACATTGATGCGATTCCGGCGAGATGTGCTGTCTTTTATCACCCAGAGTCGGCGCCGACAGCCGAGCGAAACCCCATGCCGCGTATTCCTCACTGCCCTCCGGCAAGTCACGCTATCCTTGCGGGGCCATGGCCAACCAGGATCCGCTGCGAGAGCTCTTCTCCGCCATAGCCGGCCGGCGATGGGACTTGATCACCGTAGCCGCCAGGAGCCTCGCCACGCAGGAGGATCGGAAGGGGCGGCACGCGCTGGCCCGCGACCTCTATCGGGCGCTGGAGGCGGCTGATCAGGTTGCCCAGCCGATGCTTCCGTCAGGCGGGGCACTGGCGCAACTCGGCTCCTCGCAGGTCAGCGTGGCCGACGTGGTTTTGACAGGCGTTGCCACTAGGGAGTTGCAACAACTCTTGAGCGAGCACCGCAAGGCGGGGAGCCTGGCGCGGCAAGGACTGCGTCCACGTCGCAAGCTTCTCTTTTTCGGTCCTCCCGGGTGCGGGAAAAGTTTTACTGCCCGCGCGCTCGGGCACGACTTAGAACTGCCGGTGGCCCTAGTCCGCTTCGAGCAGTTGATTGGCTCTTGGCTCGGCCAAACTGCACAGCGGCTTCAGGAAGTCTTCACTTTCGCGCGCACGGTCCCGTCGGTGGTCGTCCTCGACGAGATCGACGCTCTAACCCGCAGCCGTGGCCGGCCAAACGACGTTGGCGAGATGGACCGCACGTTGATCTCGATGCTCCAGAACCTCGAGCATGACGAGCCCGCCGGCCTCTTGGTTGCCAGCACCAATGTCCCCGAAGCGCTTGATCGGGCGTTATGGCGTCGTTTCGACCTCGTTATCGAATTCCCTCGGCCGGCGCGCGCCGTCCTCGAGCGTTTCGCCCGCGGGCGGGCGGCAAAGCGGCAGGTGCCTCTCAACGGGAATTTGCGCAAGGCGTCTGCGGGGTGGTCGTCCTACGCTGACGCAGAGCGATTCCTCGACGATTTAGTCCGGCGGCGAGTCTTGGAGTCGGAGTGAACCAGTGGCGAAAGACCCGCCTCCTCGCAACTATTTTCTCAATGAGAAGCACGAGCTGACACCCACGGAAAAGCCGGGAGGGGGACAGGTCCGGCGCTTCAACGGGATCGATTGGGCCGCGAAGGGTCTCGCTCTTTATCGCTCGTTGTCGGCTGCTCGTAAGATGATCTCGGAGTCCCCAGATCCCTGCCGCGAGAGTCGGTTTTTTCTGGCTGTGCTGCCTGAGAAAGAGTTGCGGCAGCCGAGCGGGGCGAAGAAAGCCAAGAACAACGAACGGACCATGCGCCCCGACTTCGCTAGCGGCGCGGACGCGTCCAGCCTGCGCCGACTCGGATTGGACGTGCTGGGCGTCGCTCGCACTGGCGAGGCGATGGTGCATGCGACGGTCGAGCGGTTAGATCAACTCACCGCCACGAGCCAAAGGCTCGATGACGAAGGGATTCGGGAGAAAGCCCTCTGGGCAGCCTTGGCGTTGGTGAATCCAATCCCGATGAGGTTCCGAGTTGATGAGTCGTGGTTGGCTCGGCTGGCCGCCAACGAGCGCTTCCCCGTCGTGTTCGAATTTCAGCCGGTGCTGAAAGTTGTTGAGGCCGACGCGCTGGCCCGCGAGATCAGGCGGGCGGCGGCAACGCATTCAGCGTTCGAGTTCGACGCAGCGGGAACACTGTATTCCGGCCGCAAGTGGTATCGCGCGAAGGCGACTCCACAGCAGATCAGGCGAGCGGCAGAAGCCTTTCAGTCGGTTCAGCGGATCCACCAACCCCATCTCACGCCGGTGAGCGTAGTTGGGCGCGGCAGGCCAGCAAGCGTACAGCCTGTGACTGGCATCGCGCAGGAGGTGTCGATTTCGCAGCTACCGACCGTGGCGCTGATCGATGCAGGCGTACCGCGTGAGCATCCCGCCCTGAAGCCTTACAGGCGCGGGGGATATGCAAATCAAGATGGCGTCACCGAGGCGATCGGTTCGCATGCGTCGTTCGTGGCTAGTCGACTGGTGTTCGAAGGTTTCCACGCCGGTAACGAGGCCGTGGACGCGCGCTGCCGTTTCTTCGACGTCAACGTTGCATCTCCGGAGACGCATGAGGAATCCAGACCGCTCATCGACGATCAGGCGCTGGTCACGTCGATGCTCGCCATCACGAATATTGCTCCGGACATTCGCGTCTTCAATCTCAGTCTTGGGGCCGAGAGATCTCTGGACTCAGAGAGCGAGGTCGATCGGCTCGAGAAGCTCGCGAAGCTGAGCGAGCTTGATAACTTCACGGCCCAGCGCGACCTAGTGGTCGTGGTCGCCGCTGGCAACTCCCCCGCGGGTATCGCTCCCGGCTCCGGCTATCCCGACCATCTGGACGACCCCGCGTGGAGGCTGGGCCACTGGGCGTGCGCATTCAACGCGCTGACCGTCGGAGCATATGTTGGCCAGGCGAACACTGACGGCGTCGCGCGCGTGCGGGGTGCGCCGAGCCCATTCACGCTTGCAGGACCAAGTCCGATCGCACGGGCTCCTAAGCCGGACCATGCGGGGCCAGGCGGTGACGGCGGAGCGAAATACAATTGGAAGTCCGGCTTGGGCGTTCATGGTCTCAATGCAGAGGGGCTTGTCGAGGACATGTCCGGCACTTCGCAAGCCGTGCCGGTGGTGTCACAGGTCGCTGCGAGAACGCTGACGTTCCTCGGGGGTCATTGCCCTCCGGGTGCGCGCCCATTCGCAGCGCTCTTGCGCGCCGCCCTGGCTCTTGCGTCGGAGCAGCCCGCCGAATTGTCGCCAAAGCTTGTTAAGGCCGCAAAGCGGACCCTCGGGCGCGGGGTGCCCCGTCTTCGACGCCTGACAGAGCCGCAGCCGAGCTGCGCATTGCTGTTCTGGCAGGGAAGCATACCGGACACAAAGCGAGTGGCGCGTGTGCGAGTTCCGCTCCCGCGGGAATGGGTCGCGGATGCGGCGGAGCCTAGGCTTCGCCTCGTCTTCGCCTGGCTCTCTCCGACGAACGATGCCTACTCGGGATGGGCTTGTCGAAAGGTTAGCGCGGCACTTCGGCCTGCATCACCAGCGGGCGCGAAGGGGCTCAAGTTGTTCAAGCGGGTGCTTGCCCATGGGCACTATCCCGTCACAGAGCGAATCTATGATCTGAACCAAATCAAGGCAGGCATTGACGAGGCGATTCTCGAGCTCAAGTACGACGAACTGCACGAGCCGCCTATTAGCGCTCGGCCGTTCACAGCAGAGACAAAGGTTGGTGTCGTGATCGAGCTGATCGACGCATCTCCCTCACCACTCAGCCCGCACGCTGCGCTCAGGACACATCCCCTTATTCAAGTAGCGACGCAGCTATCCGTTTCTGCACCGGGCATCGCCGTGCCACTATCCTCTTCCCGACCCCTGATCTGACATTGGTTTTCTGCGCGGCGCTGCGTAGCACGCTGGCATGGGTGCTGCCGCAGGAGCTGATTGATCTGCGCGCGTGGCTGTTCCCGGGTTTGAGCGCTGACTAAAAGCCGAGCATTCGACTCAAGGCTTCGACTCGCGCGGGCTCGATTTGCGCAGCCCAACTTGGATCAACCCCGCAGCTTGCCCATTCGCGATGACGTAGACCCAGCCCGCGCCGTTCGGTCGAGACACCACGAGAAAAGCCCTTTGGCGCGATAGGTTCTTATGTTAGCGGTCGCCTGCTAATAGAGACCGTGGGAGTCCCGAAGAAAGGTCGCTTGATATCAACATCGCCGCGAGAGTACGCCTCAAGCAGAGCGAGGCCGTGGGACGGCGTGATTCGTCCGCAGTCGAGACAGCGATGAATGCGCATGCCGTCCACTGCCAAGAAACACGTTGTGGGCGCTGGCTGAGCTCCCTCCGTCTCTCATCGAGAGCAGGACGAGAAACGTGCTTGCTGCCCACCCGAGAGCAGCGAGGCCAACGGTCCGCGAAGCGCTGGCGTACGAATGAGGCCCTCGGTGGCGAGTGGAACTCGTCGGCGCATGGTGCCTGGGCGAGCTTGCGCAGCTCGCACGCATGCCTTACAGCCGGTAAGGAAAGAAGGAACCGCGATGCCCAGCGCCAAGTTGACGAGCAAGGGCCAGATCACGATCCCGAAGGAAGTGCGCAAGGCCCTCGGATTGCACACCGGAGACCGCCTCGCGTTCCGCGTCGACGACAACGGGACCGTTGTCGTCGAGGCCGAGAAGGTCAGTCTGACCACGCTCCGCGGGGCCGTGCACACGACTGTCAAAGGCGTGACCGTGGGTGCGATGAACGAAGTCATCCGAGGAGCCGGCGGGCGCGGATGATCGCTCTCGACACGAACGTGCTGGTCCGCTTCCTGGTGGTGGACGACAAGGCGCAGTCGGCGAGAGCAGCCAGGCTGGTCGACGGAGCGGTCGCGAGGAACGAGACGCTGTTCGTCTCGGACGTGGTGATCTGCGAAACCGTCCGGGTGTTGCTCTCCGCCTACCTGGTTTCGCGAGCGAAGGTTGGCGAAATTCTCGATCAACTTCTCAAAGCCACTCACCTCAGCTTCCGGGACGTCGACAGCCTGTTGCGCGCTCTCGAGGCGTTTGTCGCTGGCAGAGGCGACTTCGCCGACTACGTGATCAAGGAGCACGCGCGCAGGGCCGACTGTGAAAAAGTAGCGACATTCGATCGCGCGCTCTTGAAGGAAGACGGCTTCCTGGCGCCCTGAGTCCAGTTAGTCGCTTGCCCGCCTCGCGCTCAGACACTAGCAGCCCAACCGTTACTGCATGCCGTTCTCCAGCCTGCGAACGATCTCTCCCTGGCGGCTCTGCTCTTTTGCCGTGCACCCGTTCCCAACGCGGGCCCCTCAGCAGGAGGGGACGGCGGCGCGACGGGAGGCGGCCTCGACGCCGGCGGGACGGGAGGCGCGGGCTCCGATGTCGGGTCGGGCACGGACGCAGGCGGATTCAGTTGCAGGAGGATTCGACCAATCGTCTCGTAGCTTGCTTTTCGGTACATGAAGTATTCGATACCGGCCTGCCGGGCAATCGAGACAAGTCTACCGCGCAAGGAACGGACTGCCGCGTATGTTCGCATAGACCACGTCGAAAATTTTCAGCCTGTCGAGACTGTATACATCCCCGACACGGATTGGATTGTCGAGATACAGCACGTCCTGGGCACCTGCTAAAAAAGCAGGCCAGTTCTCGAGGCCCTTGCCATTCGGATTCCCTGATTGCGCGAAGTTGGTCCAGTAACGGGACATATCATTCGCCAGCTTCCTGTCGGCAGCGCTCCAGTGCCAGGACGTCTGATCCAGATGGTCGAACATGTACCAGAGTTCGGCAAAATGGCTGGCACCCCAACCCGCGTACACCGAATTGGCTGGAAACGGCGGTCGCTGCTGGAACGCGTAGTAAAACACCGGACTATTGCCCGCCGCCGCGTGCAACCGGGCCCAGGCCCACATGTCCCAGCCGAATCGCAAATCACGTTCCAGCCCAAGGCGTGCTTGTCGCGCTTCATCATCGGTGTGGTGGGGATATGCGTCCAGCAGTTGCGTCGGCAATGCGCCGAAGTGCTGTTCAATGTCGGCGTCGAAGCCCAATGCCTTGACTGCACTGACGTCGACCAGGGAGCGTGCTTCCTCGGTATTGGATCCGAGCAGCAATGGCACATCATATTGACGTCCGAGAACGTAGGCTTGATAGGGCGACATCGGCAGCACATAGGGTTCGATGACGGGATGAGCCAATGCGTCGGCGCCGCCCCCCAGCAGGGCAGCCGCCAGCAGCTTGCGCAGTGCTTCGAGTGATTGCACGTTGAGCGTCGTCGCGAACTTGACACCATCGCGCTCCGCATTGGCGAGCAGGTAACCGGGCGCGAGCTGAAGCGGCTCGAAAATTCCGCCGCTCTGGCCGATGGCTCGCTGGAAGAGTCCATTCGCGCGCGGCGACACCAGCAGGGCGCTGACCGCCATCGCACCGGACGACTGCCCGGCGATGGTCACGCGCTGTGGGTCGCCGCCAAACACGGCGATATTGCGTTGAATCCATTCCAATGCGGCGATCTGATCCATCAACCCGTAATTGCCGGACGAGTGATGGGCAGATTCTTTCGTTAGTTCCGGATGGGCCAGGAAGCCCAGTGCGCCAAGCCGATAGGCAAGTGTGACGACAATCACGCCCCGGTGCGCGAGCCGGGCGCCATCGTAGAGCGGCATTGAGGTCGCGCCGTTGGTGTAGCCGCCTCCGTGTATCCACGCGATTACGGGGAGGCGTGCGCCGCTACCGTTCTCAGGCGTCCAGATATTCAGATAGAGGCAATCCTCGCTGACCGGTGGTGGCGATTCGCCAGGCATCGACACGCCCTTTTGCATGCAGGCGGGCGCGAACGTCGTCGCCTTGCGCACTCCCCGCCAGGGCGCGACCGGCGCCGGTTCGCGCCAGCGCCGCTCACCCACCGGCGCGGCGGCAAAGGGAATGCCTCGGTAAACGGTCAAGCCGTTCTGCTGGGTTCCCTGCACTGCGCCGGACTCTGTTCGGGCCGTTCCGGCCAGGGCCGGACTCCCCAACTGGGCCGACAACGTCATCCAAACCAATGCGCCATAGATCTTCTGCATGACGACCCCGATTCATTGTGCAGAGGCACCAGTGTCCGTGCCAGGCGTAGGCGGGGCAGGGGTGGCGGGCGTCATCTGCATTGAAATCTTTTCGCCGGTCAGGCGCGGTTATTTCAGCTCGCGCGCGATCGCGCGGCGGAGGGTCTCCTGGTCGATGTTGGCGCCCGCAACGACTAAAGGAATGCTGGTCCGCGCGGCGTGAGATCGACCTGGCCCGGCGCGAAGAAGTGCAGGCCTTCTCCGAAATCCTCCACGCGGCGGGGGTTCGTGATCGAGCGCCCAGAATTCTGCGTCGTCGATGCGCCCGATTCCTTTGAAGAGCAGCAGGGCCAGGATCACGCGAGCCGCCTCCGGGAGTGTCTGCGCGCGGCGAAGCTCAAGGAAGCGGAGAGGCGGCGGCTGCACGCGCGCGGTGGAATTGCTCCAGCGCGAGGTTCGCCTGCGCAACGAGTGCGAGTTTTTCTTCGACAGCGGCCAGCGACGCGCCCGGAATGGCGAAGTATCCTTCGTCGTCAGGCGCGCCGGTATAGACGCGGTTGCCGACGCAGCCGAAGCTCGCCGAGGTCCGCGCGGAGTTGATGGCCTCGGGCAGCACCGCGCAGGTCGGGCGGCCCAGCGCGGGACCGTGGCCAGCCACGCCCGCGGCCTGCGCCGCCTCGGACAAGAGCATGAGCTGCCGCGCCGTGCCGCGCACCAGCACTACGTCCGGCGGCGGCTGCGAACCCGGCGCGAGCGGCGAGCCCGGCGGCGGCTGCGGATTCGGCGCGAGCGGCGCATAGACCGCGACCTGCAGCGGTGTCTTTCGCGTCGGGATCCGCGGGACCTCGTCCGGCTTCAGATAGCTCATGCCGACCATCAGCTGCACCAGGCCCGACAGCTCCTCTTGCTCGCCCGCCGAGAGCGGCACGTTGTGCGTGTGCGCGCCGATGGGGCAGCCCTTGTGATCGTCCGCGACGGTATAGAAAGTCTCGCCCTGGGCGGCCCTTCGCCAGTACCCGCATCCGGCGGCCTCGCGCGCGGAGACCCGCGGCACGCCCGCGGGCGGGGCGTCGACGAAGGAGATAGCGACGGGCGCCGAGGACAGGCCGAGCAGCTCTTGCAAACGCATCATGGGAAGACCTCCGGGCGCGTTTTCTAGCACGGGTTATGCTCGGGCCATGGGGATTGAGATCGAGCGAAAGTTCCTGCTGCCGCGGTTGCATGCCGATCAGCCCTTCGGTGGAACATTCCAGGGCAGGGGCGTCGGCGGTTCCGCGTGGCCGTATTCCCATTTCGCACGGCCTTCCACCTTGTTCCAGTCGACCCAGGGTTCAGCTATCTTTCGCGTGAGGACGGTGATGTTGCTCCCCGCCTCATTCAATCCGACGGAGGAGACCTCCAGGTAATGCTTCTGGAGGAAGCTTAGGACATTGCCGAAGTCTTTTTTCCTGCGGGTATCGTGAAAGAGCAAACGTCCTCCTGCCTTCAGCAGCTTCCAGGCATCGAGTGCGAAACGTTCACGGTATTTGTCGGCGCCATCGTCAAAGATGAGATCAAACGGCGCCTCCGCGGTGACGGCCTCCTGCCAATCGCGATAGGCGATGAACCTGACTTCCTTCTCGATAGAAAGGCGAGCGAGATTCTGCTTCGTCCGTTCAATCCATTTCGGCTCCGTTTCGACTGAAATCAAGGTCCCTTCAATCGAACCATTCTTTGCCAGGATTTGAGTTGAAGCTCCGGAACCGAACTCAAGGATCCGGGATGCATTCCGGGCGTAAACGGCCAGGAGCTCTGCGTCGGTGGCGGACAGGTCCCCGATGTATCTCAAAGGGAGTGGCTTGCAGGCCTGCTGTTGCAAAGTCGCCATGATGAAGACCTCCGGGCGCGTTTTCTAGCACGAGTTATGCTCGGGCCATGGGGATTGAGATCGAGCGAAAGTTCCTCGTGCTGCGCGAGCTACTCCCTTCCGATCTGCCGGCCGCGGATGAGATCGAGCAGGGCTATCTGAGCGCCAGCCCGACAGTGCGCGTGCGCACGCGGCGTAGAGGGAGCGGCGAGCGCAAGGGCGAATTGACCATCAAGGGAAGGGGCAAGCTGTCGCGGGCTGAGTGGAACTACGAGATCCCGGCTGCTGAGGCGGACGAGCTGCTGGAGCTCTGCGCGACCAGCCTCCGCAAGACGCGCCGCGAGCTGGGCCGTTGGGAGCTGGACTACTTCGCCGACCGCGATCTCTGGCTCGCGGAGATTGAATTGGAAACCGAGGACGAGCCATTCGAACGGCCTGACTGGCTGGGCGACGAGGTGACGAGCGACGGCAGCTACTCCAACTCGCGGCTTGCCACCGGGAGGGTCAGACGATAAACGGGCCCCATGTTCCTGCGATCCATTGTCGCCGTGTGCGCCGTCGCGTTCGGCGCCCGCGCCGCGGCCGATCCCGAAATCAAGTTTGAGAAGTATCAATTGCCCAACGGGCTGACCGTGATCCTCAGCGAGGATCACCGGCTGCCGCAGGTGGCGGTGGACATCTGGTACCACGTCGGCGCGGCCAACCAGACACCCGGCAAGAGCGGCTTCGCGCACCTCTTCGAGCACATGATGTTCTCGGGCAGCAAGCACATCCAGCCCACCGCGTTCAAGTTGCTGGAGCAGGTCGGCGCCTCGCAGGTGAACGGCACCACCAACGACGATCGCACCAACTATTTCGAGGTGGTTCCGTCCTCGGAACTGCCGTCAGCCCTGTGGCTCGAGTCCGACCGGATGGGCTTTCTCCTCGACACGCTCGACGAACAGAAATTGAAGGTGCAGCGCGACGTCGTCTCCAACGAGCGCCGGCAGTCGTATGAGAATCGGCCCTACGGGACGACGCAACTTGAGATCTGCGACCTGCTCTATCCGAAGCCGCACCCCTATTTTAATTGCGTCATCGGCGATATCGCCGACATCCAGAGCGCCTCGCCCGCCGATATCCGCGCTTTCTTCCGTCAATACTACGGACCCAACAACGCCTCGCTCGCCATCGTCGGCGACTTCGATCCGCAGGTGGCGAAGCAGCAGATCGAGCAGTTCTTCGGGCCCATCCCGCGCGGGCCAGAGGTGGTCCGGCCGAGCGTTCCGCAGCCGTTGCTCACGGGTGTGATCAGGAAGCGCGTGGACGACAAGCTGGCCGAGTTGCCCCAGCTGGTGCTGGTCTGGAACGGGCTCAAGCGCTTTGCCGACGACGAGGCCTCCGGTGATGTGCTGGCGGAGATCCTGGGCGGCGGAAAGACCTCGCGATTCTACCAGTCGCTGGTGTTCGACAAGCGGGTGGCGAGCTCTATCTCGGCGAACAACCCGACGCTGGAACTGGGCGGTTACTTCGAGGTGACGGCGACGGCGAATCAAGGGCGCACGGTGGCGGAGTTGCAGCTGCTGGTGCAGGCCATCCTCGACGACGTGCGCAAAAATGGCGTGACCGAGCAGGAGGTCGAGCGCGCGCGCCGGAACATCCTTGCCAATACGCTGCGCTCGGTGGAGCGCATCGGTGGATTCGGCGGCAAGGCGGACCTGCTCAATACCTACGAGACGTTCCTGGGTGACCCCGGGTTCCTGCCGCGGGACCTCGCGCGCTATCGCGCCGTGACTCCTGCAAGTGTCCAGGCGTTCGCGAACAAATGGCTGCGGGACGACCGGCGCATCGAGCTCGACGTCGAGCCGCTCACGGGCGCCGCGCAGGGGGAGAAGTAATGAAGACCTTCTTTGTTGCGCTTCTGCTTCTGGGTTGCGCCTCGACCTCGAAGCAGAGCAACACCAGCGTCGACGAACCGGTTTCGAGCGCAAGTCCCGCCGGCTCGGCCGCGAGAGGCAGTCCCGCGGCTGCGGGCGCGGCTCAATCGGCTCAATCATCCAGCGGCAATTCGTCGGCCAGCGCGGCGGCGGCGCCCCCCGTGGTCGCGGCAAAAGCGCAGGAGAGCGCGAAAGTTCCCGAGCCGCCCCCGATGCAGGACGCGGACTACCGCCAGCAGAAGCCCGCGCCGCTCGCGGTGCAGCCGCGTTTCATCGCTCCCGTGCCGGTGCTGCGCAAGCTGCGCAACGGAGCGCGCCTGCTGCTGGTGGAGAATCACACGCTGCCGCTGGTCGCGGTCAACGTGGTCTTCCTCAGCGGCACCGATAAGGAGCCGCTCGACAAGACTGGCCTCGCCGAGTTCGTCGCCGACACCGTTGACGAGGGAACCGCGTCGCGCACCGCCACGCAGCTCGCCGAGCAGATCGAAGATCTGGCCGCGCTCATCAGCGCCGGCGCCGGCCGCGAGACCACCAGCGTCCACCTCGACTGTCTCTCCGAGACGCTGCCGCAAGCGCTCGATCTGCTCGCCGACATCGTGCAGCACCCGGCCTTCCGCACGCCCGACGTCGAGCGCGTGCGGACGCTGCGCCTGACGCAGCTGCAGCAGAAGAACGCCAGCCCCGGCTCGCTGGCGGCCGACGAGGCGTCGCGCATCCTCTTCGGCCCGAAGCACCCCTGGGGCCAGCCCGCCGGCGGCACTCCCGGGAGCATCGCGGCCATCACGCCTGCGGACCTCGCGCACTTTCACCAGACCTGGTGGGTGCCCAACAACGCGGTCATTTCGGTCGCGGGTGACGTTACGGCGACGCAGCTGCAAAAGCTGCTGGAGGAGCGCCTTGGCGATTGGAAACCGCGCTCGCTGCCGAAGGTATCTTTGCCGCCGCTGCCCGAGCTGAAGAGCGGCATCGTCGCCCTCGACAAGCAAGGCACGACACAGTCGCAGGTCTGGGTGCTGGGCCGCATGTTCCCGGCAAGGAATCCGGATGCTCTTGCGATGCGCCTCGCCAACACGGTGCTCGGGGGCATCTTCACCAGCCGGCTCAACATGAACCTGCGCGAGAAGAATGCCTATAGCTACGGTGTCGGCTCCGGGCTCTCGCTGCAGCGCAACCTCGGGACCTTTCGCACGGCGGGCGGGGTGATTGCGAAGAACACCGTGGACTCCGTGCGCGAGTACGAGAACGAGCTGCGCACCTTTTCCGATGGCCGCGTCAGCGACGACGAGTTGGTCAAGGCAAAGGATGCATTTACGCGCGGGCTGCCGTCGGCGCTGGAGACGAACGGCGCCGTTGCCGGAGCGCTGGCGGGGCTCTATGCGCTGGGGCTGCCGCTCGATTACTACAAGACGCTGCCGGCGCGAGTCGCGCGGATCGGCAAGCCCGAGATCGCGCGGGTGGTGAAGAAGTGGTTCCATCCGGAGCAGTGGCCGGTAGTGATTGTGGGGCCGGTCGCGCAGAGCGAGGACGCCCTTCGCAAGCTCGGCGTGGGCCCGGTTTCGCTGCAGCCCGCGCCCGGCGGGAGTTCGTCGCGCCCCCCGCAGCGGTCTGCTGGTGCCGGCACTCCAGTCTCTTCGCCTGGTGCGGCTGGCGCGCCCGTCGAGCGGTCTTCCGCGGCAGACCAGCCGCTGCCGGTCGCTCCCCGCGCGCCGGTTTCAGCCCCACAGAACGCGCCAGTCGCCGCGCCGACTTCGCCGCCCGCACCTGCGCCGAAGTAAAAACTTCGACTGGCCGTGCTCTTGCAAATCCTTCCCTCGGTTCCTTCCGTGGTGAAGCCAATGCTGACTTTCCTGTCGCGATCAATTTATCGTTTACTGAACGTCGCCTCTTACGACGGCGCGCCGTCACTCTTGCCCGTGCCGAGACTGCGGTTGGTGATCAGCGGGAGTTCGCGCGACATTCCGATCGCGGCAGCGCCGGTGGGCGCAGCCGCCTTCGTGGCCGGCCAAGGCGCGCGGATCTACTCCTTAGATGTTTTTCGCCGCCAACCCTTGCTGGACCCGCGCACGCCGCGCGCCGCCTGAGTCTTGCGCGCCTTGCTGGACCGGCGCCGCCCGAGTCTTGAGCGACGGGAAGCAGCCGCACGAACCTGCGACACGCTGCCGCTGCGTTACCTAAAACGCGCGACCCACTGCATATTTCGCAATCTGCTCGAGGTCCTCGCGCACGGCCGCGGGCAGGGCAACCTGTTGCAGCGCCGCCAACGCTTGCGCGCAGAGCCGACGGGCGTCCGCGCGACATTCCTGCTCGGCGCCGCTGCGGCGAAGGATGGCGCGCAAGGCGTCTACGTCCGCGTCGGCGTTGCCGAGTCCTCCCAGCAAAGCGGCAACATCCGCAACCGTGCCACCCGAAAGCGCGCGCGCCACCAGCAGCGTGCGTTTGCCCTCGCGCAGGTCGCTCCCGTTCGGCTTGCCGGTCACTTCCGGCGCGCCGAAGGTGCCGAGCAGGTCGTCCGCGATCTGGAAGGCCTGTCCCAGTGGCAGCGCATATGCGGACAGCGCCTCCAGCAACGGCGCGGCCGCCTGGGCCAGCGAGGCGCCGATGCGCAGCGGCAAGTCGAAGGTGTAGCTGCCGGTCTTCAGCCGCTGCAGCTCCAGCACGGCTTTCTCGGAAAGCGGCGCGCCCAGGGGAGCGCGCAAATCCGCCATCTGTCCCAGCGTCACTTCCTCGAGGGCGCGCGTCATCGCCGCCGCACCGTCCGCGCCGCCGTGACGCAGAACCAGCTCATACGCCCAGCCCTGGCACAGACTTCCCAGGAGCACCGCGAGGCTGCCGCCGATGTGGTCGCCGCCGAGCGAGCGGTGCAAGGTGGGACCGCCGCGGCGCAGCTCGTCGCGGTCCATGAAGTCGTCGTGGATGAGCAAGTACGCATGCAGGAGCTCGATGCCGATGGAGGCGTCGAGCGCGGCGCCCAGGTCTTCCGCGCCGCCGGCTGCCCGGTATCCGACCAGCACCAGCGCCCCGCGCAGCCGCTTGCCACCACGCAGGACGTAATCGCAAAGGAGGGAGTAAGTGTCGCTCAGCGCGACCGGAGAGGCCGCGAAAATGCGGCGCTTGCTCTCGAGGAATTCCCGCAGCCGGGGCTCGGCCAGGCGGGTGTACTCAGCCAGAAATGCCGGAGCGCTCACGTCACTTCGGGGCGCGCCACGAGCTTGGCGAGGATCTCCTGCGCGCGGTGCAGCTTGATCTCGCCCGCCGCGATGAGCGCCCTCGCGACTTCTTCGACCGCGGTGCCCTTCGCGCCGGCACTCACCGCGAGGTTGCGCGCGTGCAGCGCCATGTGGCCCTTCTGGATGCCGACGGTGCCGAGCGCGCGCAGTGCGGCCAGGTTCTGCGCCAGGCCCACCGCGGCCATGATGCCGGCGAGCTTGCGCGCGTTGGGGTTGCCCATCATGCGCAACAAGACAGGGACCAGCGGGTTGGCCTTGACCGCGCCCCCGACGGTGCCGACCTGCAGCGGAAGCTCGCAGCGTCCGTGGAGCGCGCCATTCTCCACCCACCAGCGCGTCAGCGGCTCGTAGCGCCCATTGCGGGCGCAGTAGGCGTGCGCGCCCGCTTCGATGGCACGCCAGTCATTGCCGGTTGCCAAAGCCACCGCGTCCACTCCGTTCATCACGCCCTTGTTGTGGGTGCAGGCACGGTAGGGGTCGGCGTCGGCGAAGCGGCTGGCCTCGGCAATGCCGTGCGCCACCTCCGCGCCCGAAAAACCGAAGTCGCCCAGGGCCTCGAAGGGGACGCGGCACGAGGCGCGCGCCAGCCGGTGGTCGGCGAGGTTCGAAAGAATGCGCAGCCGCACCCGGCCGCCGCTCAAGCGCTCAAGAAGAGGCGCGACGCCCTCGCACATGGTGTTGATCAGGTTCGCGCCCATGGCCTCCTGCGTGTTCACCAGCAGATGGACGATGATTTGCGTTTCGGTGCCGGACCCCTGCCGGTCGCGCAGCTCGATGGTGCGAACCTCAAGGTCTTTGGCCCCGCCGCCGCGGCTCTTCATCGCCGGGTGGAGTGCGTTGGCAGCTGCGAGGATGCTGTCCTTCTCGCGAAGGATCGCGTCGCGCGCCTTGGCTGGGTCGGCGAGATCGGTGATTTGCACCTGGCCGATCATGATGGGCTCGTCGGCGTCGGCGGTGAACCCGCCACCCTGGCGCGTGATCTTGGCCGCCAGAGACACCGCGGCGATAACTGAGGGCTCCTCAACCGCCATCGGCACCAGGACGTCTTCGCCGTTGACCTTGAAGTTCAGGCCGACGCCGACCGGCAAGCCGAGCACGCCGATGGCGTTCTCGATCATGGCGTCGGCGTTGGCGAGCGGCAGAGTCGCTGAGAGGCCCAAGCCACTGAGTTCGTCCGAGTGGACCTCGAGCATTTCGGCCACGCGACGTAACCGCTCGGCCATCTTCATCGTGTAGAAGCCTGGCAGCCTGCTCGACGACATCTGGTCGACCTCCCGAAGTTTCAGTCTGCCCCGCGACCTCGCCCAGCGCTCGTCTAAATCGCTCAAACCGCTCGACTTGTGCGTGCGACAGGCTGCTCCCTCTCCAAGCGGAGATTGAGCTGTTATTAAATCATCTCTAACCGAGGGTCGCTCCGCTGGTCATGAAGTTTTCGGGAAGAGCGCTTAAAAGCGTTCGTCAGTGAGCGTCGACGCGCACGGTCTGCGTCAGGGTGTCTCGCCGCAAGCCGAAAAAGACTGCCCGGCCGCCCCTGCGCACGAAGACGCGCGCGACTCCCGTCTGTGCGATGCCGGCGAGCGCCTTCTTCCAGGCGGCGCGATCCGGCACCGCCCTTCCGTCGAGCTCGGTGATCAGATCGCCCTCGCGCAGACCCGCGCGGTAGGCGCAGCCGCGGAGATCGATTGTCGCAATGCGCACGCCCCGGCCGGGCTCGACCGAGTCCTTGTTCGTCTCGTCCACCGCGAAGCCGAACGGCTCCTGCTCCTTGCGCAGCGCTGTCGGCGCCGCCTGGGCCTTCCACTCCGGCAGGTTCGGGTTCTCGCCCAGGGTGAGGGTCAGGCTCTCCAGCCGGCCACCTCGCCAGACGCCCAGCTTGACACTCTTGCCGGGGGCGCTCGACGCCGCCAGCCAACGCAGCCGATACGCCTCGATCAGAGGCTCGCCGTCATAGCTCGTGACCACATCGCCGGCCCGCAGGCCCGCCAGCGCAGCGGGGCCGCCGTCGAGGATCTCCGTCAGCACTGCGCCCTTGCCGCCGGGCACCGCGAACGACTCGGCGAGCTCCGGCGAGATCGACTCCTGGATGGACGCGCCCATCCAGCCGCGCACTACGCGGCCGCGGTCGGCGAGCTGCGGACTCACTTCCTTGAGCTGGATGATGGGGATGGCAAACCCAATGCCCTGCCCGGCGGGGTTGACTGCGGCGTTGATGCCGATCACCGCGCCCCGCGCGTCGAGCAGCGGACCTCCCGAGTTGCCTGGATTGATGGCCGCATCGGTCTGGATGAAGTCGTAGAAGCCGGGGCGGCCGGAGGGGTTCACGTCGCGTCGGCCTTTATACGAGACGATGCCCGCGCTGACCGAGCGCGAGAGGCCAAAGGGGTTGCCGATGGCGATCACCCACTCGCCCACTTCGAGGTGGTCGCTGTCTCCGAGCGGCAGCACCGGGAACGGCTGGGCGCCGTCGATCTTGATCAGCGCGAGATCGGTCGCGTCGTCCTTGCCGACCACCGTGCCGCGGTAGGTGCGCTCTTCCTCACCGACCTGCACCGTGATGTCGGTGGCGCCCTCGACCACGTGACCGTTCGTGGCGATGAGCCCATCTTTGCGGATGAAGAAGCCGGTGCCGATCCCGCGCACAGGCGCCTCGCGTTGGCCCTGGCCCGCGCCGTACATCTTTTCCAGGAACTCGCGGAACGGGTCGTTCAGGTCGCTGCCGCGCGCGGTGGTGGCGACGATGCCGACGACCGCCGGCATCGAGGATTTCACCAGCTGCGAGATGGAAATGGGTGGCGCGGTCGGACGCGGGTTGGTGGCGGCCGCATCAGTCCAGAGTTTTTGTGGCGCAATGGCAGCAACGACAGCGAAGAGGGCCAGCATGCGCACCTTCAAGGGGTCCGAGGGCAGGCGCTTGCCTGCTAAAGAACAAAATGGGTACTGCCGTTCCCGACGGCAACCGCTGTGCGTCTATTTTTCGACCATCCCCAGAACCAGCTCTTCGGCAGCGGGGTTGGCGGCGCGAGGGGGCTTCCTGCCGTCCAACAGGACGCGAAAGTCATATTCGATCGCGGGCCGGCCTGGCGTGTTGCAGCGGACTTCGACGTCGCCCAGCAGAGTGCTGAGCACCTTGCCGTCGCAGCGCGGGTCGCCCTCGCTCCGCGCCGCCAGTGCGTCGAAGATCGTGGGTCCGCCCGGCGTGGGCTTGTGCTGCAGCGCGAGCGCAATACCCTTCTTGACGTCTGTGGAATCAAAGCGGCCCTGCAACCAGCTGAGGGTGAGCGCGAGCAGGAGCAGCATCGCAATCGCGATCGGGATCCGCTGCTTGGGGATGCCGAAAAAGTCCGCCATGCGCCGCTTCCTAGCATGGCACGCTCAGCGCGCGCGAAGCAGCTGCTCAAGCCCTTTGCGGTCGTCCTGCTTCAGCGACTCTTTTGCCGGCTGCATGAGGATGCGGTCGGGCCCCGCGGCGAGTCCCGTGGCCCGCACCTGGACGCGGTCAGACACAGCGGCGGCCGTGGCGGTGCGCAAGGGCTCGGTCTTGCGCGGCCCGCGGCGCAAAGGTGGTGGAGGATGCGCGGGAGCGCTGGGCGTCCCCGGCCCGGCGCGGAAGACCAGGTCCCAGGCCGAGCGCAGCCCGCGCGCCGCCAGCCGCGCCGTAGCCTGCGGCAATCCGCGGTCCTCGGCGCGCTGCCAGAAGCTGCGGCCTCCCACGGGCCAGAGGAGCGCGCCTGCGACCAGCGCGCCGACCATTGCCATCGCAAGCAGGGCCTTCATGCGACGGACGCTGACACGCGCTACAGTTATCGGCCACTTTTTGAGCCACTTCTTGACGCGATGCAGGAGCGGCCCGCATGGTACGCGCTCTCTCTTCCGGAGGTCTTTTGTCGCAGGCAGGTAGCAGCGATCGGTGGATGTGGCTGGTGGTGCTGGGCGCCACCGCGCTGGTCGTGGGGCTCGCCGTGCTCAAGGGCGATCACGGCGACGGCGTCCCGCAAGGCCTGGCCGGCGCAGGTGCCAGCGCCCCGCGCGTCAACCTTCCTCTGTTCGGCGGCAAGGGCAGCGTCTCGCCGACGCCAGGCAAGGTGACGATGGTCGATTTCTGGGCCACCTGGTGCGGGCCCTGCAAAGTTTCCATGCCGCGGGTGCAGCGGCTCTACTCGGAGTACCTGCCGCGCGGGGTCGATCTGTACTCGGTGGACACCGACGAGCCGGGCCCCGACCGGGAGCCGCAGGTGCGCGAGTTCCTTCTGCAGTATGGGTTGACATTCCCGGTGGTGATCGACGACGAAGCCAAGAGCGGCTCGGCTGCCTTCGCGGTGGATAGCTTGCCGACCCTGTTCCTGCTCGACAAGGGCGGGAAGATTGTCTGGCGGCATGTGGGCGCGCTGACGGGCCCCTACGAGACCGATCTTCGCCGCGCCATCGACAGCGCGCTGGCGCAGAACTAAAGCGCCATCTGGCTCCCACCCGACTGTCTATTTCGGGTTTTTGAAGGGCGAAGTGCGGCCCAGCGTGCTGTAGCCCTTGTCCACATGGATCGTCGCGCCGGTGATGCCCGAGCCGAGCGGGCTACAGAGGAACGCGGCGGCGTGCCCGACCTCCATGGCGTCAAGTTCCTCCGGCAGCGGCGAGACCTCCCGATAGTGTTGCACCATCTCCTGGATCATGCCGATGGCGCTCGCGGCCCGCGAGGCGAGCGGCCCGGCGCTGATGGTGTTGACCCGCGCGCCCCACTTGCGGCCCGCCTCATACGCGAGCGTGCGGGTGTCGCTCTCGAGCGCGGCCTTGGCCGACGACATGCCGCCGCCGTAGCCGGGCACGGTGCGTTCACCAGCCAGATACGTGAGCGAGACCACCGACCCACCGGGCCGCAGAAGGGGCCCCAGCCGTTGCACGAGGCCCACCAGCGAGTACGCGCTCACGCTCACCGCCGCCAGGTAGCCGCCGCGGCTGGTCTCGAGCAACGGCTTCTTGACCTCGGGACCGTTGGCGAGCGAGTGCACGATGATGTCGAGCGGCTTCTCGCCGAAGTCCGCCGTCAGCTTTGCGACCATCCCCGCGATGGAGAAGTCGCCGCGCTCGGTGTAGCGTTTGTTGTTGCGAATCTCCTCGGGCGCCTGATCGAAGGTGTCGTACGCGGCGTCGAGCGGATAGATCTTCTCGAATTCGAGCAGCCCGCCAGAGCTCAACTTGCGTGAATCGTCGATCTTGCCGCGGCGGATCAGCGTCTCGAAGATGCCCAACGCGGGCGGCCAGGTGCCCAGGCAGATGGACGCGCCCGCTTCCGCCAGCGCCTTGGCGATGGCGAAGCCGAATCCCGCGTCGTCCGCGACCCCCGCCACCAGCGCGCGCTTCCCTTTAAGATCGATTCCGAGCATGGCTGCGGGTATATCAAACGCGGTGCGATTGTCGCCCAGCCAGCGCGGATTCTTGTTCCTGGCCACGCTCGCCGCGGCCTGTGGTCACCGTGCGCAGACGCGGCCGCCTCCCGGTTTCGGCCTGACCCGCGCGGCGGCTGTGGAAGTCTGCCTCCCCCCGGGAGAGTCCGCCTTCTTCAAGGCGCTTCGCTGTCCCGGCGGCGACGCGCCCCGCATCGAGCGGCAGGGCAGCATCGGACCGCGAACCGAGGTCGGCACGGAAGACGGCGAGCGCGCGCTGCT
Source organism: Deltaproteobacteria bacterium (assembly GCA_025358085.1). Taxonomy (GTDB): domain Bacteria; phylum Myxococcota; class Myxococcia; order Myxococcales; family 40CM-4-68-19; genus JANYKT01. The sequence goes on from JANYKT010000082.1 coordinate 38,353, forward strand.
GCAGATGGATCCGGGCCGGCCGCTTGCGCCGGGCGAGCGGGACCTGCACGCCGTCGATGCCTTCAAAGTCGCATGCGGCGCCCGCGAGACGATGCTGTTTCTCGACATGTATCATTGCGGCGCGCCACCCCTGCACACGGCTCCGGAGGGGTTCACGCTGGACGACTGACCTTGAAAGGCGCTGGCGACCCGGTTGATGTGTGAAAGGCATCGACTACTCGGTGCGAAACTGTCCCGAAGGGCGCCGACTACTCGGTGCGCCACTGTCCGAAGGGCGCCGGCGGAGGCGGAATGTCTTCGTCGCGGATGCGCCCGAGGTTCAGGTTCTCCGCAGCGAGGGCGACCAGCTTGATGAGCTCGTGGTCGCGCCACCCCTTGTCGGCCTCGCCGTGCAGGAACTCGATGGCGCTCATCCGGGTTCGCGCGCGATGGTACGGCCGGTCGGTGGTGATGGCGTCGTAGATGTCTGAGAGCTGCAGGATCTGCGCGGGCACCGGGAACTGCGAGCCCTTGAGCCCGTCGGGATAGCCGGTGCCGTCGAGCCGCTCGTGGTGCCAGCGGATGATGGGCAGCAGATGCCGCAACGACTTGAGCGGCTCGCAGATGCGTTCCCCGATGAGCGGGTGCTTGTTCATCACGATGCGCTCCTTGTCGGAGAGCCGGCCCGCCTTGTTGATGATCTCGTTGGGGATGCCGATCTTGCCGATGTCGTGAAGGACGCCGCCTTGACGCAGCGCCTCCTGCGTCTCGTCGTCCAGACCGGCCAGCCGCGCTGCCTCGACCGCCAGCGCCCCCACCCGCTCGGTGTGGCCTTCGGTATACGCGTCCTTCGCTTCGACCGCGTTCGCCAGCGCGAAGATGACCTGCGTCGCGTCCTCCAGCCGGTCGGTGGCGGCGCGCGTGCGCAGGAGCGAACGGATGCGAGCGCGCAGTTCCCCAGCGGGCGGCGGGAATCCGATGACATGCTCGGCACCCGCGTCGAGAGCCGCCACGGTGGCGGCCGGGGTGGGGTCCGCACAGGCGACGATTGGCAGCAGCTTCATCGAGGCGGCGCCCCTGATGCGCCCGACGATGGCCATGCCGGTTGCCGAGCCGCCGCGGAGGTCGACGAAGACGATGTCCGGGCGGATGGCGAGCATCAAATCCGCTGCTTCAGCCACTCCGCCGGCCTCGAGCAGCGCGTAGCCTGACCCCAGCGCTTCCGCGAGGGCCTCCCGAAATCCGGCATCCCCCGCAAGCAGCAGCTGAACGGCCATCGCCGTCACTTACCACCAACGCGGCATCTGATCATTGTCCGGTGCCGCCTCTCGCGCGGTCCGGTAGCGTGGAGACGACCCACCGCCTGGTCTGGAGCCTCCCCCCAACTCGGCGTCCTGGCGGTGAACGACGAGAAGGTCATCCCGCCTACCATCAACAACACCGGGCAGATCGGGCTGCGGATCGCAAACACGCTTAAATCAAATCAGCTGCCCAGGCCGACCCAGCTCTGTCCGTCGGGGTAGCTCTCGCGCTTCCAGATGGGCGCGTCGGTCTTGAGCTTTTCGATGGCATAGCGGCAGGCGTCAAAAGCACTGGCCCGGTGAGGCGCCGCCGCGGCAATCACCACCGAGAGTTCGCCGGGCAGAAGCGCGCCCACGCGGTGGTGGATGCAAACCCGGGCCGCGAACTGTTCAAGCGCCGCGTGCTCGATCTGTTCGAAGACCCGCATCGCCATGGGCTCGTAGATCTCGTACTCGAGCCCGGTCACTTCCTTGCCGTGGCTGGTCGCGCGCACGATGCCGGTGAAGCTCACCACCGCGCCGCAGTCCTTGCCCGCCACGCCGCGCAGGGGCGCCTCCGCATCGAGCGGCGTGGAGGAGACGCAGTGTCGTTGGGCGCCGCCGGCGACCGGTGGGATGAGGGCTATCTCGGCGCCGTCGCGGAGGGGAGCCGCCAGCTGCACGAACTCCTGGTCCACCGCTACGCGGAGCTGTCCTGCGATGGCCCTGAGTCCGGGATGGCGCGCGCACGCCGCTTCGAGCGCCTGTGCAGCGGTAGCACCCTCGGGCAGCTCGAGGGTTTCGCTTCCCAGGCGAGTCTGCTCGCGGGCCGCGGCGAAATAGAGGAGGGTGACGCGCACGCGCGCTTACTAGCAGAAGATGCCTCCGCCGGGGCCGCCCTGCGGACTTAGGCAAGCCAAGGATTCGCGCGCACGTTGTCGTTGCGTTTCGGCCGCGCTTCCCTAGAGTGCGCGGCCTATGACGACCCACAACCTGGGCGCCGACGAGCTGCTGGCGCTGCTGCGCGACCCCTCACTCAAGGCCGAGAGCATCGTCGAAGAGATGGAATGCGCTGGCTGCTCGCCCCCCTCGGCCGAGCAGGTGAGTCGCACCCGCGAGGCCCTCGCCCGCATCGCGCACGTCGAGGCGGAACGAGCGGCGGGTCTTGCGCCAGCGCCGACCGGCGAGTCTTCGCTGGCCGGGCTCTCGGACCAGATTCACGCGCTGCCAGAGGTGCTTGCGGTCGCCGCAACCCATGCCGCGGGGCAGGCGGGTCGCTCGGATCTGCTTCTTTTGCTGGCCAGCTCTGCACCGAAGTCCGTCGCCAAGGAGGCCAAGCGCGAGCTGCAGCGCCTCAAGCAGAAGGGCGTCCAGATCCCCGAGTTGAAACAGCAGGGCACCGCGGTGGTGAAGGCCCCGCCCGAGGCCGAGGCGCCGTCCTGCTACGCCAGCTCCATCGACGCGTACGGCGAGCGCGCGGTGTGGTGGTCGCGCGCGGCCAAGGGAGGCGTCGAGGTCGTGCAGGCGGTCATTTCGGACGTCAAAGGCGTCATCGCCATCGACGCGCTGATGCTCTCACGCCGCTCGTTCCGCGAGTTCGTCAAGCGGCTCCCGCGTCAAGGCGTGGTCACCACCGCCGAGCTGCCCAGGGACCACGCACGCTGGCTGATCGCGGGGGCCGAGCATGAGGGCACGCGCAACGGCTTTTCTCCTCCCGAGTCGTATGGCGCCGCGCTGCGTTTGCTGGGTCCGGCCCCCTCCGAGGCGCCGCCGCATCCTGCCGACGCCATCAACTTTGGCCCGGATGGCGAGTTGCCGCACGCGCTTGCTGGCGCGGCGCTCTTCGCCGATCCGCTCTTCCTTCCCTGGATCCCCGAGGAGGAGCCGCTGCGGACCTTCGCGCAGCGGGCCGACGAGATCGCGCAAAGCCAGCTCTATCTCGACAAGGCGCAGAAGCTCGAGGCCTTCGAGCGTGCCGCCGACGAGGCGTCCGAGACCTACTTCCAGCCGCCACGCAACCAGCGTTATGCGCGCCGCCTGATGGAGATGGCGCATGTGCTCGCCGGCGAGAAGCGCATCGACGCGGCGCGGACCGCTCTGGCGGTGGCCCGGCAGCTCCTGCGCGGAGACAAGAGTCCTTTCACGCGAGCCCTCTTTACCCATGCGCTCGAGGGTCGCTTCGACGAGCCCGCGCCCGCCGCGGAGTCACAGTCCGCCCTGATCGTCCCGTGACCGCGTACAAGAATCCTGCGCCCACCACCGACGCCATCATCGCGCGCGACGACGGCCGCATCGTCCTCATCCTGCGCAAGAATCCGCCGCATGGCTGGGCCATCCCGGGCGGCTTTGTCGAGTACGGCGAGGAGCTGGGCCGCGCCTGCGTGCGCGAGGCGAAGGAGGAGACCAGCCTCGAGGTCGAACTGGTCGCACAGCTCTTCACCTACTCGGACCCGACCCGCGACGCCAGGCAGCACACCATCTCGACCGTTTACGCCTGCCGCCTGCGCTCGGGCGTGCTGCGGGCCGACGACGACGCGGCCGACGCGCGCTGGGTCGCGGAAAGCGAAGTCCCCTGGAGCGAGCTGTGTTTCGATCACGCGCAGGTGCTGCGCGACTATTTTTCCTGGACCAGGACCGGCGAGCGCCGCGCGGTCTGAGGCGTCGGAGCGATGCAACGTCCGACGCCCCGAGTATGGCGACGCCCGGGTCCGCGCGCTTCGAGCTACTTCGACGGCTCGCTCATCGCAGGCGCACTGACCGGAAGGTTCTCCGGCCGCGCCGTGGTCCTCACCTGCGCGTCCAGCTGCTGCCAGCGATTGTAGAGATCCACCGCGCCACTGCGATGGTCCGCTGCCTCCTTCCGCAGCTCGCCCTCGCGGGTCTGCAACTCCGCCACGCGCGCGTCAATGTTGGAGCCGTTCATTGACTCGACCTGTGGCGCCTTGCCCGCCTTCATGGCGCGGAACTTGGCCTGCTCGGTCAAGGCCGCGGCCGTGTCCACGTGTCCCCCGGCCAGCTGGCGGTCGATGACGCTGACGTCGATCATGCTCTTCAGGTACTCCTGCTTCAGCTCCGTCGCCTTGATCCGGTCTTGCGCGCTCTTGATGTCGTTATCGGCGTGCGCCACCGCGTCGCGATCGGCGTACTGCTTCTTCAGCATGTCGCGCTCGGCATTCGAGCGCTTCAGCTGCGCCTCGGCGACATCGCGCTCGCTCTTCGCCACCTCGTAGCGGCTGCGCGCCTCGGCCTCATTCGACCTCGCCTTGGCGAGGCCGTCGCGCGCACGCCCTTCCTCGATGCGCGCGTCATCCACCGGCTGCATCTGCTGTTCGTCGAGCCGAGAGAGGCCCGAGTCATCAAGTTTCTGAATCGCCTTCGTGTTCCCGCAGCCGGCCGCCAGACCCAAGATCGCCGCCGACATCACTCCCCAACGCATGCCCATGATTGCCTCCCACACAAAGCCCGCTGTTCAAGCGGGCGTGTCCAAGACAGAACGTAGGGACTGCGCGACCTCACGGCATGGGCTATTCTGCGCTTCAATGCTCTCCATCCTCGTGACCGTCATCGGGCTCGGCCTGCTCATCGCTGCGCATGAAGCCGGACACCTCCTGCTCGCGCGTTTGATGGGTATGCGGGTCGAGACCTATTCAATTGGCTTCGGACCACGCGTCGCCGGTTTTCGCCACGGCGATACCGACTACCGGCTCAGCGCGCTGCCTCTTGGCGGCTATTGCAAGATCGCCGGGTTCACGCCGGACGACCCCGCCGCGCAGGATCCGAACGACACCGGCTCCTATATGAACAAGCCCGCCTGGCGACGGTTCCTGGTCATCGCCGCGGGACCCGGCGTGAACTGGCTGGTCGCCTTCCTGCTCATCACTGCCCTCTACACCACCTACGGCTTCACCGACTTGAGCACCCGGCGGGTAGCGGTCGTCACCGGCGGGCCGGCGGCTGCGGCGGGCATGCAGACCGGTGACGAAATGGTCGCGGTCGACGGCGTCGCGATCGGATCGTTCAGCGAACTGCAGCGCGAGCTGCACAAGGGCGTTGCCGAGCGGCGCATCGACGTCCTGCGCGCCGGAGCCCCGCTCTCCTTGCGGGTCCGCCCCGATCATGGCCGCATCTCGGTGACGCAGGATCGCGTGCTCGTGCGGGTGCCTCTCAGCCAGGCGATTCCGCGGGCTGCTTCCGATGTCTGGGTCTCGAGCGGCCAGCTGCTGGGCGGTCTCGCCGATGCCGTGCTGTTCCGCGGCGGCGCAGCGCTCTCGGGACCCATCGGCATCATCAAGCAGGCCTCCGCCGAGGTGAAGCGGGGCGTCGCCGACTTCGCTGCCGTGCTGGCGAACATTTCCATCGGCCTCGCCATCTTCAACTTCTTGCCGGTGCCCGCGCTCGACGGCGGCCGACTGGTCTTCCTGGGTATTGAGCTCGTCAGTGGCCGCAAGGTAAACCAGAAGTTCGAGACAGCCTTGCACCTGGTCGGGCTGTTGCTGCTGCTCGCGCTGGTGCTGGGGGTGACCGTCTTCGGCGATCTCCAGCTGGGGCAGAAGCTCTTCCACCACGGCTGAATCTGCAGGCGTGGTAGGAGAGGGCGCCCATGGCCAGGAAAGCAGCCAAAGCAGCTCCCCGCAAAAAGGCGGTGCCGGCGCCGGTTGCGACGAAGAAGGCCAAGCTCCACCAGGCCCCGGCGACGCGAACTCCGCGCGCGAAAAAGGAGAAGCTGCCGGCCAGGCTTGCGCTCGCCGACGTCGATCGCGACTTGATCGAGCGGCTCGCCGACCGGACTGGCCTGCTGCCGCGCGAGATCATCGAGCGCGCTCTCGCGGGCTATGCCGCCGCGGTCGCTCCGGGGATGGCGCTGCACACGCAGCCGTTGCCGCCGCGCGGGGAGGGCGAAGAGCCGGCCCTGCGGCTCTTTCTCTCGGTGGACGGCAAGCCCGAAATCGAGATCGACAAGCCCGAGTTCGTGCTGGGCTCCGGTCCCGACACCGACCTGCGGCTCGACTTGCCGCTGATCGCGCCCCGTCACGCTCGCATCCTCTGGCGCGAGGGCCGCCACGTCTTCGAGGACCTGCACTCGGCGCGCGGCTCGTACCAGCACGGGCAGCCGGTGGACGTCCGCATGATCCAGACCGGCGACGAGATCGATCTGGGCGGTTTCCTTCCGGTGCGATTCCGGCTGTCGTGAATCGTGCTTCTGAATTTCTAACCTTCGCGCGCGTCGCGGGTTGCCTCTTTCGGAAGGGGCACAAAAGCCGATGAGCGACCGGATCCAGATCGACGACGAAGGGCTGCTGCGGGAGGCGCGCGAGGTCGTGCCGCCGCTCCCGGTCTTCGAGCCGCGCGCCGGGTTCGCTACCTCGGTAGCGCTGGCGGCGCGGGACCAGCGGCTCGGCGCCGGCTCCGGGTTTCACTGGCTGCGCTGGGCGGCGGGCGGACTGGCGGTGGCGGGGGTCGCCGCCGCTGCGCTGGTGATGGCGCGGCCCCTCCCGCCGCCCGTCGAATTGCTGCTCGCGCAGCGACTCGATCTCTACGAAGACATGGCGGTGCTCCAGCACCAGGACGCGCTCGAGGACCTCGAGGTTGTCTCGGTGCTCCACGAGTTGCAGCCGGAAGGGAAGCCATGAAGCCACTCCCTCTTCTATGGTGCCTGGGGCTGCTCGCCTCGGCGCCGCTGCGCGCGCAGGCGCAGGCCCAGCCTTCCTCGGACGCGGAGCGGTTCCGCAGCATGACGCCCGCCCAGCAGGAGGAGTTGCGCCAGCGCTTCCGCGAACTCAAGCAGCTGCCACCCGCGCAACAGGCTGAACTGAAGGCGCAGCTGGAGCGTCTCAACTCGCTGCCGCCGGCCGAGCGCCTGCAGGTGGAGGAAAACTATAAGCGCTTTCAATCCATGGGCCCGGCGGAGCGGCAGGAAGTCACCGAGCGCTGGCAGAAGTTCAAGCAGCTGTCGCCAGAGAAGCAGGCCGAGCTGCGTGCGCAGCTGCGCACGGTGATGGACGCCTCCCCCGAGCAGCGGAAGCAGACCTTCGAGAACATGCGACGCTGGGAGAAGATGGATCCGCACCAGCGGGAGGAGCTGCGCCAGAAGTTCCGCGAGCAGCGCATGGAGCGCAAGCAGCGGCTGCAGGAGCACCACGAGCTGCGGAAGAATCGCTAAAGCATGTGGGGACTCCTGCTGACCGCGCTTCTGGCACAGGCCGCGCCGCGCCCGCCGCAGCAGCAGCGGGTGTCGCCGCAGCCGCAACCTTCGACAACGAAGTCTCCGCGGCTGTCCGGCGAAGACGAGGAGCTGGTCAAGCAGCTCGCACTTCTCGAGCGCGTCGAACTGCTGCGGAATCTGGAACTCTTCGAGGGCGGGCTCAAGGACGAAGACCAGTCGCCGCAGACGCGCGCCCCTTAGACCTTTTTGTCTCTGCCTGGGACCGCCTTATCCTCGCCTGAATCAGTCAAGACGCCTGCACGCGATCAATTCCTGCATCTCCGCCGTGACGGTGGCTGAGCTTTGCCGCCTGCGCCGCGGAGAGAGCGCGCTCGGAGGCCTGCGCTGACAAGCGTAGCCGGTGAGGCGCTGTCCTCACTGCTGCCCGGATGGGCGCGCCCGGGGCGTTAAGGGGGGCGGCGATAGCCCCCCGTACCAGCGGAGGCCCGCAGGGCCGCAGCGCCAAACCCAAGAAATGCAGTCGAATCGCGCGTGGCGCCGACGAGTGCTTCGGCAAACTTTCAGGAGTCGCTGGGGCCGACATCACCGCAAGTACGGTGCATGTGATCAACGGCGAGGCGTTCGCATCTCCTATCAGCGCAGTGATCAGGGTTCGGCTGCAGCACCGACGTGCCGCAAAGCGCAGGTCGAGCCGGTCAGGGCGATCGGACGTTCGAGCCGCAAGTCGGTCCGATGAGGTGTGATAACTCCACGTTTCGTCGCTGGGTGCGTTGGGTAGCCGAGGCAGCCTTGGTTGGGGCTGGGTTGACGGGGGCCAAGCGTTCGGGTCAGCCAGCGTGGGCGCGCGACCAACGAGCCCCTTGCCCGGAGCCAAAATCGCGTCCCCGCCGCCGCCACTCAATCCTCAGGCCACGCGGGCTCGGCCCAGCACCTTGTTGAGATATTGCCCGGTATAGCTGCCCTTCGACGCCGCCACCTGCTCGGGCGTACCCACCGCGACGACGTGGCCGCCCTTGTCGCCGCCCTCGGGCCCGATATCGATGATGTAATCGGCGCATTTGATCACATCGAGATTGTGCTCGATGACCAGCACGGTATTGCCGGCATCGACCAGGCGATTGAGCACCACCAGCAGCCTGCGAATATCCTCGAAGTGCAAGCCGGTGGTCGGCTCGTCGAGGACGTATAGGGTCCGCCCGGTATCGGTGCGTGCCAATTCGCGAGACAGCTTGATTCTCTGCGCCTCGCCGCCGCTGAGCGTCGGGCTCGGCTGGCCGATCTTGATATAGCCGAGGCCCACGTCATCCAGCGTCTTGAGGATCCGGATGATCTCCTTGTGCACCGAAAAGTGCTCCATGGCCTCGCGCACGCTCAGGTCCAGCACTTCGGCGATGTTCTTCCCCTTGAACTGCACGCGCAGCGTGGCGTCGTTGAAGCGCTTCGCGTGGCAGACCTCGCACGGGACATAGACGTCGGCGAGGAAGTGCATCTCCACCACCTTCATGCCGTCACCCTCGCATGCCTCGCAGCGGCCGCCCTTGACGTTGAAGGAGAAGCGCCCGGCTTCATATCCATACGCGCGCGCTTCCGGAGTGCGGGTGAAGACGTCGCGAATGGCGTCGAAGACCTTGGTATAAGTCGCCGGATTGCTGCGCGGCGTGCGGCCGATGGGCTTCTGATCGATCTCGATGACCTTGTCGAGGTGTTCAATGCCGGCGAGCGCGGTATAGGCCCCGGGCGCTTCGCGCGAGCCGTAGAGTGCGCGGCTCAAGGCGGGATATAGAATGCCATTGATCAGCGTCGATTTCCCCGCTCCCGATACCCCGGAGACCGCGACCAGCTGGCCGAGGGGAATCTCCACATCCACGTTCTTCAGATTGTTCTCGGAGGCGCCCTTCAGCGAGATGCGCAGCCCGTTGCCCCGCCGCCGCTGCGAAGGGATTTCAATCCGCCGGCGTCCCGAGAGATAGGCGGCGGTCAGCGACCTCTCCCCCGCGGCCATCACCTTGCGCGGCGTTCCTTCCGCGACGACTTCTCCACCCAATTCGCCGGCGCCGGGCCCGAAGTCGACGATCCAGTCGGCCTCTTCCATGGTCTCCTCGTCGTGCTCGACCACGATGACCGAGTTGCCCAGGTCGCGCAGCCGCTTCAGCGTCGCCAGCAGGCGCGCGTTGTCGCGCTGGTGCAATCCAATCGATGGCTCGTCGAGGATATAGATGACGCCGGTCAGCTCACTGCCCATCTGGGACGCCAGGCGGATGCGCTGCGACTCGCCGCCGGAGAGCGTGGGTCCGGGTCGATCGAGCGTCAGATAGCCGAGGCCGACGTCGAGCAGGAACTTCAATCGATTGCCGATCTCTTTCAAGAGCTCGACCGCAATCACCTTGTCGTTTCCGACCAGCGGGAGCTCCTGCATGAACTCGGTCGCCACATCAATGGTCATGCCCGAGACGTGGACGATGCTCTTGCCGGGCTCCTCGCCGACATCGCCCACCGTCACCGCGCGGCTCTCCGGCCTCAAACGCTCGCCCTTGCAGTGCGAACAAGCCTTGTCGCTGAAGTAACGGAGGTAATGCTTGCGCATGCTTTCGGAGGTGGTCTCCTTATACCGGCGCATCAACATTGGAATGATGCCTTCAAAAGAAGTCTTATAGGTGCCGGTGCGGCCGCCTTCGCTCCACTTGATCGACATCGTGTCGTCGCCGCTGCCATGCAGAAGCAGCTGTTGCATCGAGGTGCCGAGATCCTTCCATGGCTTGTCGAGCGGGACCTTGAATGATTGAGCCAGCGATTCAATCATCCGGAAGGTCCAGCCGCCCTGCCGCTCCAGCGCGTGATTCCACGGCTCGACCGCGCCATTGCGGATGGTCTTGGTGACATCGGGAATGATCAATTCGGCGTCCATCTCCGGCCGGGTGCCGAGGCCGTTGCACTCCTGGCACATCCCGAGCGGGTTGTTGAAGGAGAAGCTGTGCGGCGCCAGCTCGGGAAAGCTGATGCCATCGATCGGACAACTCAGATGCTCCGAGTACATGGAGTGAGTCTCGCCGCCGCCCTTCAGGGTGGTCAAAGCGTGCAGCACGCCTTTGCCCTCGCGCAGCGCGGTCTCGACCGAGTCGTGCAGCCGTTGGTCGGCGCCGCCGGCCTTGATGACCACCCGGTCGACGACGATCTGGATGTCGTGCTTGCGCTTCTTGTCCAGCTCGATGTCATCGTCGAGGTCGCGGATGACCTCGTCGATGCGGGCGCGCGCAAAGCCCCGCTTGCGCGCGTCGGCCAGGACTTCCTTGTGCTCGCCCTTGCGCTGCTCGATGAGCGGCGCCAGCAGCGCGAGCTTGGTGCCTTCGGGCAGCCGCGAGAGCTCTTCCGCGATCTGCTGCGCGGACTGCTTTCCGACGCGCCGGCCGCACATCGTGCAGTGCTGCTTGCCGATGGCCGCGAAGAGCACGCGCAGGTAGTCGTGGATCTCGGTGATGGTGCCCACCGTCGAGCGCGGGTTGTTGGAGGCCGCCTTCTGCTCGATGGAGATGGTGGGCGAGAGGCCGCGAAT
>JANYKT010000008.1 GCA_025358085.1 Deltaproteobacteria bacterium
CTCGCCGTCTCCGCCGTGCAGCATCATCTCATCCGCGAGGGCACGCGCACCCGCTGCGGCCTCATCCTCGAGACCGGCGAGCCGCGCGAGGTGCACCACTTTGCCTTGTTGATTGGCTATGGCGCCAGCGCCATCAATCCATATCTCGCCTTCGAGACCATTCATGATCAGGTGGCGCTGGGGCTGGTGCCGGGGCCCGCCGCGGACGCCGAGAAACGATACGTCAAGGCGGTGGCCAAGGGGCTCGTCAAGGTGATTTCCAAGATGGGAATCAGCACCACGCAGAGCTATCACGGCGCCCAGGTCTTCGAAGCCCTGGGCCTCTCGCAGGACTTCGTCGACGAGTATTTCACCTGGACCGCCTCGCGCATCGGCGGCGTGGGCATCGACGTGATTGCCAGGGAGGCGCGGATGCGCCACGAGCGCGGCTTTCCGCCCAAACGGCCCACCGTCCTCACCAGCTTGCCGACCGGCGGTCAATATCAATACCGGGCGGATGGGGAGTATCACCTGTTCAATCCGCAGAGCATTCATAAACTGCAATACGCGTGCAGGACCGCCGATTACGCGAAGTTCAAGGAGTACAGCGCGCTGGTGAATGAGCAGTCGCAGAACCTCTGCACGCTGCGCGGGCTGATGGACTTCGTGCCCGGCCGAAAGCCCGTGCCGCTGGAAGAGGTCGAGCCGGTCGAGCAGATCGTCAAGCGCTTCAAGACCGGCGCGATGAGCTATGGCTCCATCTCGCAGGAAGCACACGAATCGCTTGCCATCGCCATGAACCGGATTGGCGGCAAGTCGAACACCGGCGAGGGCGGCGAGGACCCGCGGCGATATCTGCGGCTCGCTGGAGGGGACTCGAAGAACTCGGCCATCAAGCAGGTCGCGAGTGCGCGCTTCGGCGTCACCAGTGAATACCTGGTCAATGCGCGCGAATTACAGATCAAGATGGCGCAGGGCGCGAAGCCCGGCGAGGGCGGGCAGCTGCCGGGCAGCAAGGTGTATCCGTGGATTGCGAAGGTGCGCCACGCCACTCCGGGCGTGGGTTTGATCTCGCCGCCACCGCACCACGACATCTATTCAATTGAGGATCTCGCGCAGCTGATTCACGATCTGAAGAATGCCAATCACCACGCGCGCATCAGCGTCAAGCTGGTGGCCGAGGTGGGCGTCGGCACTATCGCCGCAGGGGTGGCCAAGGCGCACGCCGACGTGGTGCTCATCTCCGGCCACGACGGGGGCACCGGCGCTTCACCGCTCACCTCAATCAAGCATGCTGGCATTCCGTGGGAGCTGGGACTGGCTGAAGCGCACCAGGTCTTGGTGATGAATGACCTGCGCAGCCGCATTACGGTCGAAGTGGACGGGCAGCTCAAGACCGGCCGCGACGTGGTCATCGGGGCGCTCCTCGGCGCCGAGGAATTCGGCTTTGCCACCGCCCCACTGGTGGTCCTCGGCTGCATTCTCATGCGCGCCTGTCACCTCAATACCTGCCCGGTCGGCGTGGCCACGCAGGATCCGCGGCTGCGTGCACGGTTCACCGGCGATCCGGCTCATGTCGAGACCTTCATGCGCTTCATCGCGCAGGAGGTCCGAGAGTACATGGCCACGCTGGGCTTCCGCAGTATCGAGGAGATGGTCGGCCGCTCCGAGCAGATTGAAATGCGCCGCGCGGTCGACCACTGGAAGGCGCGCAGCCTCGACTTCAGCGGCATTCTCTTCAAGCCCACCGTGCCGAAGACCTACGGCCGAACTCGCCAGATCGCGCAGGAGCACGGCATCGAGCAGGGGCTTGATGCGACGACGCTGCTCGCGCTGGCGCGACCGGCTCTGGAGGAGGGGAAGCAGGTCCGCGCCACTTTACCAATCAGGAATATCAATCGCGTGGTCGGCACCATGACCGGCAGCGAAGTCACCCGCCGCCATGGCGCCGCGGGGTTGCCCGACGACACCATTCATTTCCACTTTCAAGGCTCGGCGGGGCAATCGTTTGGCGCCTTCATCCCGCGCGGTATGACTCTGGTGCTCGAGGGCGACGCAAATGACTATGTCGGTAAGGGGCTCAGTGGCGGGCGCATCGTGGTCTTTCCGCCGGCGAATGCGGCCTTCGTCGCCGAGGAGAACATCATCATTGGCAATGTCGCGTTCTATGGCGCGACCTCCGGCGAGGCCTTCGTGCGCGGTATTGCCGGCGAGCGCTTCTGCGTCCGGAACTCTGGTCTCGATGCGGTGGTGGAGGGCGTTGGCGACCACGGCTGCGAATATATGACCGGCGGCCGGGTGGTGGTGCTGGGCCCCACCGGGCGCAACTTCGCGGCTGGCATGTCCGGCGGAACCGCCTGGGTGCTGGACGTGCAGGGCGACTTCGCCAGGCGCTGCAATCTCCAGATGGTCAGTCTGGCGCGGGCCGAGGATCCAGCTGAGCTTGCCCAGTTGAAGGATCTGATTGAGCGGCACGTGCAACACACCGGCAGCTCATTGGGTCGCCACGTACTCGACCACTTTAGCGAGAGCGCTTTGCAGTTCGTGCGGGTGATGCCCAATGACTATCGACGCATGCTGGAGGCGCAGGCGGAGATGCGCGCCACGGGCCTGCCGCCGGAGCAAGCCGAAATGGCGGCCTTCGAACAAAACGTACTCGACGACGCGCGCGCGGCGGGGAACTGACAAAAATGGGCAAGCCGACCGGATTTCTCGATTACCCGCGCGAGCCCAGGCATGAGCGGCCCTTCCGCCTGCGCATCGCCGATTGGAACGAGACCCACCTCGCCTGCAGCGAAGCGACGCTGCGCGAGCAGGCTGGGCGCTGCATGGACTGCGGCGTACCGTTCTGCCACACCGGCGAGCCGATTGGCGGACTCGCCTCGGGCTGCCCCATTCATAACCTGATCCCGGAATGGAATGACCTGGTCTATCGCGGGCAATGGAAGGAGGCTTACGTGCTCCTGGCCAGAACCAATAACTTCCCGGAGTTCACCGGCCGCGTCTGCCCGGCGCCCTGCGAGGGCAGCTGCACGGTTGGCATCAGCCTTCCGGCGGTGAATATCAAGCTCATTGAAGAAGCAATCATCGACCGTGCCTTCGAAGAGGGCTGGGTGCTGGCCACGGCCCCGCTGCAGCGAACCGGAAAGCGCGTGGCCATAGTCGGATCCGGGCCGGCAGGGCTCGCGGCGGCCGCGCAATTGAACCAGGCGGGCCACGCGGTCACCGTCTTTGAGCGCAGCGATCGCGTCGGCGGTCTCTTGATGTACGGCATTCCCAACATGAAACTCGACAAAGCGCTGGTCGAGCGCCGAGTCAAGCTGATGGAGCAGGAAGGGGTGCGCTTCGTGACCGGCACCGAAATCGGCCGGCATCTCCCGGCCTCGAGCCTGCTCAAAGAGTACGATTCCGTGGTGCTCTGCGGCGGCGCGACCCAGGGCCGCGAGCTGCCTGTCGAGGGCCGCCACCTGCGCGGCATTTACCTGGCAATGGAATATCTCTCGGCCAATACCAAATCGCTGCTCGATTCCGGGCTCGCCGATGGTCATCACTTCTCGGCGAAGGACAAGCACGTCGTCGTCATCGGCGGCGGCGATACCGGGACCGATTGCGTGGCCACCGCCATCCGCCAGGGCGCGCGCTCCCTGACGCAGCTGGAGATCCTCCCCCGGCCTCCCGACGAGCGTGGTGCCGACAACCCGTGGCCGCTCTGGCCGCGAACCTATAAGCTCGACTATGGCCAGGAGGAAGCCCGCGCGCTGTGGGGCAGCGACCCGCGCCTCTATTCGGTACTGACCCGGCGCTTCATTGGCGATGGCACTGGCACCATCCGCGAGCTGCAGCTGGTGCAGGCGCAGTGGGAGAAAGATCCCGATGGGCGTTCCGCGGTCAAGCCGATTGCCGGCACCGAGAAGGTGATCCCCGCCGACCTGGTGCTGCTGGCGCTCGGCTTCACCGGCCCCGAGGCGCCGCTGCCGCAGCAGCTCGGTGTGAAGCTCACCGAGCGCGGCAACGTCTGGACGGACGGGGCAAAGATGACCAGCGTTCCGGGTGTATTCGCCGCCGGCGATATGACGCGCGGGCAATCGCTGGTGGTCTGGGCCATTCGCGAGGGGCGCGAGGCGGCGCAGAGCGTAGACCGCTACCTCTCGCACGGGGAGACGGTGCTGACGAAGTAGCGCTGTCGCCCTTAAGCTCAATGCGCCTTGAAGAGCGCTTTCGGAATCATTACGTGGGCGCCGACGTTGCCGTCGACCAGCTGGGTGATGCTGACGTCGCAGCCGACACTCACCAGCATATAAGCATCGTCGCGCGAGAGACCGCGGGTCGTGACCAGGAAATCAATGGCCTGCCGCACGGCGATCTTCGTGGCCGCCACCAGATCTTTGTCCATTCCCATGGAGATGAAATGCGTGGGCGTCTCCGCGCGAGGCCAGGTCAGGTGAAGGTCTTTGCGCAAGATCACCCGAAAGGTCCCGATCAGCGAGGTCTCGAGTGCGGTGATATCGGCCTCTCCATTTCCCTGGCCGGCGTGGCCGTCGCCGATCTCCAGCAAGGCCCCCGCGGCGTGCACCGGAATGAACAGCGTGGTGCCCGCGACCAGCTCCTTGTTGTCCAGATTGCCGGCGTGAATGCCCGGAGGCGCGCTGTCAATGCGGCCCTGGGCGGGCGGCGGCGCTACGCCGATACTGCCGAAGAAGGGCCGCAGCGGGACCTCGATACCCGGGGCGAAGAGCGCCACCATTCGCTGCGCGTCGAGCGGGATGATACGCATCTTCTTGTAGTCATAGTCCTCCGGCAGGAAACCGCGCTTGGGGCCGAAAGCATTATAGGCATACGGAATGGCGAGCGAGATCTTCTCGATTTGAATCTCGAGCGTATCGCCGGGCACTGCGCCCTCGACCTCGACAGGTCCGGTCAGGATATGCCCGCCAGGACCTTTGTTGGTCACGGTCTTGGTAATCAAGCGCAACGCGGGTTCGACATCCGCGGGCTTTACGCCGGCGCCTTCCAACCGCTCCGGCGTCGAGGTGATCAGCGTGCGGACAACAAGCTCGTCGCCCGACTTGATGCGGAGCACCGGCTTGGCCGCGGCGTCGTAGTAGCCCCAAGCCACCGTCGCCGGCGACGGTTCCAGGTGATGCACCTGCGCTATCGCCAGCAGAATCAAAAACATCATGGGGACACCATACGCAACTCCGTGCAAACCCGTTGATCTGTCGCGATCTCCGGCGGCGGCCCCGGCGGGCGCGGCCTGAGCCTCCGCCCCAGGGTGGTCTCCAGGCCTTCCACGACCGGCACCGAAAGTTGCGTTGCCAGCGACCTGCCGGAAGACGCTCTTGGCCTGCGCACCGCCGCTGGGCGTGACGTGCTTCGCTGCGTCCATGGTGATGTTGCCGGTGGTCTGGAAGATCCAGACGTCGTTCGCGCCGCCCGAGAGCGTCACATCGGAAGGAATGGTGACGGCGCTGGTCTACTCATAGAAGCCCGGCACCAACGTCTGTCCGCCGATATTGAACTCCGGGGGTCCAGATAAATTGGCGGTCGCCCGCCTGGAAATCGATCAGCGCGGCGGACTCGCGCCGGCCGAACCCAGGAAGCCTCGTCCCTGTGTCCAACGGTACGGTTCCGCAGCGAAAGTGAACAGTGCTCATTTCCGGTAACCCCGGTCATGTGGCATGCGTCCCTGTACTTCATGGGTCAACCCTTCCAATGGCTCGCCCTCATCGCCTATGGCGCTCTCGTCTTCGTGGTGGCACCCCGCGCCGACAATCACCGCGCGTTTCTCTGGGCCCGCTCACGAACGAACCAGGCGCCGTCTACTGGCGTCCTGACCGCGAGCGTTCTGGTGACCTGGATCTTCGCAAAGAGCATCACCAACGCGGCCAATCTGGGCGAGAAGTTTGGACTGGTCGGCGGCCTCGCATACGCCTCCTGGTATCTCTCCATTCCGGTCGCGGGCCTGCTGCTGTATCGCATTCGCAAGGCAGGGCACGAGGGCGTCATTCCATTCCTCACCGCGCGGTTCGGCCCGCTCGCTGCATTCCTCTTTTCGGCGGCCATCCTGATTCGACTTTTCAATGAGGTGTGGAGCAACACTGAAGTAGTCGCGAGCTACTTCGGAGCAGCAGGGAGCGCCTCGTTTTTTATTGCCGCAGGCGTCTTCACCGCGGCCGTCCTGCTTTACACGCTCCGTGGCGGCCTCCGGGCCTCCATCTTCACCGACCAGCTGCAGCTTGTGCTGGCGGTGATCTTGCTCGTCTGGGTGCTGGCGCTGATCCTGCCTTCGCACACGCCCGCGCAGCTCGCGAGCACCGCGCACTTCCGGCTCGATTCCGGGCTCGACCTGTTACTCGTGGGCGTTTTACAAGTGACGAGCTATCCCTTCCACGACCCGGTGCTCACCGACCGCGCTTTCGTCAATCCGCCGCGCCAGATGCTGATGGCCTTCACGCTGGCGGGCTTGCTGGGCGGGGCTTTTATCGTTCTCTACAGTTTGATTGGCGTACACGTCCGACTGGCTCTGGCAACGGGCGCTGGCGACGCGCCGGTGCGTGCGGCGCGGCTGTTGGGGAGCGGCGCGCTGCTCGCTATCTCAGTCTTGATGATGAACTCGGCGGGTGCCTGCGTGGACTCGACCTTTACCGCGGTCGCGCGGTTCCTCGCGGTCGACCTCGCCGGCGAAGGTGGAGCGCACCCGAGCGGCTTTCGCGGGCTGTTCGCGCCGCTGCGCCGCTTCACCGAGGGTGACCACGGCGTTCGCCTGGGACGCCTGGGGATGATCGCTTTCGCCCTGCTCGGCAACCTGCCGCTGCTCTGGCACGCGGACATCCTCAAGGCGACCACGGTGAGCGGGACAATGGTGCTGGGTCTGGCGCCGCCTTTCGTTCTCTGGAAATCGCACAAGCCCGCGCCTGCTGCCTTCCATCTCTCGTTCCTGACCGGGCTCGCCGTCGGGGTCTGGGGGCTCGTCGGTCACTGGCCCGCGCTGCTCCTGATCGGCTCTGGCAAGTATGCGCCGCTCCTGGGGCAGAACGCCTGGGGACTCGTTGCCTGCAGTGCGGCTTATGGTTTGGGCGTCGTACTCGAGTCCGCCCGCGTGCGCGCTCCGACTCCCGAATTCTTCAGCACGGGGGAGGCCGCGTGACCGGGCTCGTGCAGCTGCAGTCGAACCGGGCGGGTCCGTCGGTGCGCTTCCGCTGGCTTGATGCACTCTGGATCCAGGTCACTGGCACGCTCTGCAACATCGCTTGTCTGCATTGCTTCATTTCCTGCGGGCCAAAGGCAACGCAGGTGCCAATGATGAGCGCGGAGGAGATCGAGCGGGCCTTGAGCGACGGCCGGGACCTCGGCATGCGGCAGGTTTACTTTACCGGCGGTGAACCATTCCTGCACCCCGAGCTGCGGCGAGTCGTGCGAGGTGCTTTAGCGATTGCCCCATTGACCATCATTACCAATGGCCTGCTGATCGACGAGGCCACCGCGGGCTGGCTCGCGGAGGAGAGCGCGGCTTCGCGCTATTCGCTCGATCTTCGCGTTTCGCTCGACGGAATGACCGCTGCGCAGAATGACCCGGTCCGCGGGCGCGGCACGTTTGATTTGATCGTCGAGAGCCTGGCGCGGCTGGCCCGCCACGGCCTCTCGCCGGTGGTGACGGTGGTGGAGCACGAGCAGGTTGAATCCTCGCGGACTCTCTTCCTCGATTTCGTTCGCGGTCTCGGGATCCGCCAGCCGCGGGTCAAGTTCTTGCCGCTCTTGCGCATTGGCCGCGAGGAGCGCCGCACCCACGGATACGAGGAGATCATGAATGACGTCCCTTTGTTGCCCGAGGTAGAAGCGTCGCTGTTGTGCGCATCAGGTCGCATCGTCACCGCCCAGGGTGTCTATACCTGTCCGATCTTGATCGAGCACGCGACCGCGCGAATCAGCGACAGCCTGGCAGGGGCGCAGCGAGATCTGCAGCTCTCCTGGGCGGCCTGCCAGACCTGCGTGCTGGACGGGCTGCGGTGCAACACATGAGAGCGGCCTTCTTTGGCGGTGTCTACAGCAACTGGCTTGCGCTGGAGCAGGCGCTGCGGGACGCGCGCCAGCGCGGCGCGGAGGCCATCTATTGCCTCGGTGATCTTGGGGCGTTCGGCCCGCACCCGGATCGCTCGATTGAATTGCTCCGCGAGGGCGGCGTGCCCACCGTGCAGGGCAACTACGACGATTCAGTCGGCAATGACCGGCCGGATTGCGGCTGTGGCTACACCGACCCGCGCGACAATCATTATGCCCGCATCAGCTATGCTTATACGCAGGAGAAGACTTCTTCAGCGCACAAGCCGTGGCTGGCGACGCTGCCGCACAAGCTTGCCTTCGAGAACGCGGGGCTGCGCTATTCAATGGTCCACGGCTCGCCCCGCCAGCAGAATGAGTTTCTCTGGGAGACCGCATCCCCGGATCACCTGCTCGAGCGGTTGTGCGGCGACGCGGACGTCCTGCTCTGCACGCACACCGGGCTGCACTGGCAGCGCACGCTTCCGTCGGGAAAGCGCGTGGTCAATGTCGGCGCGCTCGGTCGTCCGGCCAACGACGGCCGCACCTGCGTCTGGTATGCTTTTCTTGATACCGAGGCGGAGGAGCCGTTTGCCTTCATTCCGGTCTCGTACGATCACCAACGCCTTGCGCGCGAGATGCGCGAGGAGAAGCTGCCCGACGAATTCGTCGAGACGGTACTCACCGGATGGTGGACGACGTGCCTGGAGGTCCTGCCCGCCAAGGAACGATTGAAAGGGAGGTTCTAAATTGATTGGCATCATCGGCGGAAGTGGGCTGGGAGAGCTCCTGGGCGCGCTGGGCAGCGGCGAGAAGCACCGGATCGATACGCCGTTCGGAGAGACGAGCGCGCCGGTCGTTACCACTTCCGTCGCCGGCGTTCCGGTCGCGCTATTGGCGCGACACGGCGAGGGCCACCTGCTCAATCCGTCGAGCGTTCCTTATCGCGCCAATCTCTTCGCGTTCAAGAAGCTGGGCGTGACCCACGTCATCGCCAGCGGCGCGGTCGGCTCCCTGCGCGAGAAGATTGCGCCGCGAGACCTGGTGGTGCCGGACCAGATCATCGATCGTACTTATCGGCGAGCCGGCACGTTCTATGAAGAACTGGCGGTGCATGTGGAGCTGGCGGCGCCTTTCTGTCCCCAGCTGCGCAAGGCGCTGCTGGCCGGCGGCGCCCGCGATGGAGCCACCTATGTCTGCATGGAAGGCCCGCAGTTCTCGACGCGCGCGGAGAGCTTGATGAATCGCGCGTCCGGCGGAGATCTGATTGGTATGACGGCCATGCCGGAGGCAAAGCTCGCGCGCGAAGCCGAGCTTTGCTACGCCCTGGTCGCGCTCGTCACCGATTACGATTGCTGGCGCCCGCACCCGGCCGAGTTGGGCCATCTGGAGCTGCTCAAAGAGATCATCGCGAACCTGCGCGCCGCGACGGACGCTGCCATTCGTTTGATTCGCGGCGCGCTCCCCGCGGCACAGGCGCTGCGCGATTCTCCCTGCACCTGCCGCTCGGCGCTGGCGCTCGGCATCTGGTCGGACAAGTCACGCCTGAATGCAGAGACGCGCACAAAGCTCTCCCCGCTCCTCGGCAAGTATCTTTAGTGGCTCTACGCGGAGTCAAGTGGGCGTCCAGAGTCGCGTCGACGCCGGAGGCCAGCGCTGGGACCAGGCTGCATCGAGGTGTTTTAAGCGAGACCCTGAATCGCAGACGCAGTCAGACGAGCGCGACAATGCCAAACCGGGTGCCATATTTCTACGAGAACAGGGTCACTCTTCAACGGGAGCTGGAACGCTCGGTCATCTTGCGGGTCCTGTTTGAAGCAGCCTGCTCTGCGTACTTGTCCCGGGACAAGTTGAACCATCGGTGCCACCCACTCGCGCTGTCACTGGTATCGAGGGCCGGGCGCGCTGCATGAAAATGCGTCCATACAGTTGCCCGGCAGCATACTGGTTGTGCGGACGGCAGAGAAGGCGAATTCGGTCAACGGAATGTACTTGCGTACGCGCGAAGCCGTCGAGGTGGTCGAACTCGAGCATGCCAGTCTCGCTGCATCTGCGGCCTTTTTTGCCTGCGAAGGTGCACCGCCCGCCATCGCGTTGGTAAACGGCGCGCTTGATAGGGTCGGGAATGTGCCGCGTTGGTCGATGGCCTCGACATCCGGTGCGAGAGGGCCTGTCGGCGGAGCTGTCCTCGGCTTCCGGCCCACGGCGAATCTTTCCTTCTTCACCTTCTGAATCAGCAAATCGAGCGCGACCTCGAGGACGGCAGCCAGATCGCCATCAAGTAGGCGGTGCCGAAGCAGCTCTTGTGCCTGCTTGAGCTTTTCTCGAAAGGCCCGGCTGGCGGTGAATTGAATCTTCTAGGCATCTTCCGCAAGTGGCTGAATGGCCGACCGGAGCTGAACCCGCGGCGGAAGCGGAGGCGCAGTGTGTGCGGCCAGCCTCGAGAGCTCAAGTTCCGGCGGCAAACAGAGCGCGACTTCGGTTGGTACACAAAGCGCGACTTCATGCGGTGACGAGAGCGCGAGCACGGAGTGCCGGGGAAGTTTCCGGATTGTCGCGGTTACCGGAGGCTTGGGGAAAAGCATCGCGATTATCTCTTCGATCTTCCGCTTTGACTTGCCAGCGGCTCTGGCCAGCAAGTCGCCATGATTTTCCATGGTCAGGTGCGGGACCAGGAGGCGTACGCCCGCCAGATGTATTGACCCTGAGCGCACCACCTCAATCAGCGCAGGAAGACGTCGCCCCGCGCGCGCCACGAAGATGCGGTTATTGGTCGCGTCTTCAGAGAAACCGAGTTCGTCAACGCAATAAGCAAACATCGAAGAAAAAGATTGGGCGAGAAACAGCTTCCGCTCGTCGAACTCGCCCAGATGGACGAGCAAGTCCGCCTCGATGCAGCCGGACTTCTTGACCAGCGCGCGAATAGCCGCGAGAAGCTCGTCATTGCTGAGTGAGTCAATCATATATCAATCCATAACATTGCCTTTGTTGGCTCTCACAGCCGCCCGCAGGGAGTCGCAGTCGCTTCTGTCGGGCTCGCGAAGGTGCCGGACATCAGCGCGCGGCAGCGTGCACTACGCACTCAATAGCTGGCCTTCCTGGCGGTATCTGAGGATTGAAACTCAAGGAGCCCGATATCCTGTCAAGAAGAAAGAAACAGATGTCACGAGCACGATAAATGTCCGGGGTCGTAATGGTCTCCAGCGAGAAAGGTCAGCCTCGGAATGGTCGAGAGCCTGCACAACAGGATCCGCGTTCTCCAGCGCCGTGCCTACGGCCATCGCGACGAGCAGTACTTGGGCCTCAAGATCGTCGCCGCCCTCCTGTCCCCCTCCCGAAAAAGCGACTCTGGAGGCCCACCGTGATCCGCGTAGAGCCTCTTTAGTTGGGCATCATCAACGGCTGTTTTGATAGAAGCGGGCCAAAGCGGAAGGGGGGACGCCGAGCCGGTAGAGCAGCGGGAATACATTGACCAGCAGCGAGTCGCGGATGGGATGCGCGAGGAAGCGGCGGCCCGAGACTCGAACGCTTGCGGGAACACGGGCGATCGGGCCCAGCTTGCGCAGGCGGCGGGCGAACTCGAGGTCTTCCATCAGCGGCTGCTCCGGATATCCGCCGGCGCGCGCGAAGGCGTCGCGTCGCGCGAACAGGGCCTGATCTCCATAAGGCAGACTGGTATAGCGAGAGCGCAGATCGGCGAGGTGCAGCCAAGGCGCGGAGCGGCCGTCGTCGGCAACGTGCCAGGTGCGGAACGCGCCGGCCACCGCGCTCGGGTTTTCCTGTAGCGCGCGCCTGATGAGAGCTTGTGCGTCTTCCGGCAGCGAGACGTCGGCGTGAAGGAAGAGCAGGACTTCGCCCGTGGCGGCGGCGGCGCCCGCGTTCATCTGCCCGCCGCGGCCGCGGGGAGCGTCAAGGAGGCGCAGCTTTCCCAGGCCGCCCGCTCCGGCACGATTGAGCTGCGCGGTCACCAAGTCCCGCGTTCGGTCGCGGCTGCCGCCGTCTACGACGATGACCTCGTGAAACGAGTCGAGCGCGGCGAGGCACGCGCCGATTCGGGCTTCCTCGTCGAGCACGGGAATGATGACTGAGACGTTCATCGCGGCCTTTCGGCGCCCGCGCCTGGCTCAGCCCGCGCGGTCTGCCGCCCGGCCGGCAGCAAATCAGCAGCCTGGGATCCTGCCGCGCGCAGTTCCGCCGCGCGCAGTTCTGCGGCGCGTTCCGCCACGGACAGTTCCGCCGCGCGCACCTCGGCGAGCACTGCTTTGGTCCGCGGCGCGGAAAGCGTGCCTGCGCGGAGCAGCGCCTCGAGCCGGGTGAGGTCCTCGGGCCGGTCCACGTCGAACCACGGCTCCAGGAGCGCCGTGCGGTAGCCACGCTCGCGCAGACGCAGAAGTGTGCGCGCGCAGGTCTGGGGGGCGCTCCAGGGAAGTCCGTCGAGCAGGCCCGGGGGGCAAGCCCGCAGCGCCAGCAGATAGAAGCCGCCGTCGTCAGCCGGACCGAGGACGGCGTCGTACTTGTGCAGCGCTGTGCGCGCGGACTCCAGCAGCCGCGCGGGCAGTGCTGGCGCGTCCGCCCCGATGGCGATGACTGCCGCAGGTCGTCGCATCGCCGGAGAATGATTGGGATCCCAAGCGAGCTCCGGTGAACTCGACAGTCTTGCGGGAGCCCCGGCCGCGCCCAGCGCCAGCGCTGCCCGCAGCACGCGTTCGATGCGCGCGCCCAGATCTCCCTCGCCCTGCAGCAAGACGGGAACCGCTGCAGTGGCAGGCGCCGTGCTGGCCAGCGCAACCGTCGCCCACGGAAGGGCCGCCATCGCCGAAAGCGTATCGTCGAGAAACGCCTGCGCCAGCCGCGCCGCCAGCAAAGGCGGGAGGCCGAGACGCGTCTTGACCTCGCCGGCAATGGGCTGCTTGGCAAAGACGCAAATCACCGCCTCCATCGCACGATCCTCTCCAGCAGGCTGCGCACGCGGGGCGTCAGGCGCTTGCGGCTCCAGGCGTCCGCGGCGCGTTTCCAGGCCTCGGCCTGCGTCGGGTACGGATGAATGGTGCGCGCCAGATCGCTCATCGACAAGCCCGCGGTAATGGCCAGTGTTAGCTCACCGATGCTCTCTCCGGCATGCCGCGAGACGAGCGTTGCGCCGAGAATGCGTCCCTTCGCGCCGACGTGAATGCGGGCAAAGCCGCTGGTCTCGCCATCGAGTATCGCGCGGTCCACTTCCTGGAGCGGGACCGTAATCGTATCAAGGACACCCATATCCCCGGCATACGCACCTGCGTGCGCCACTTCCGGATCGGTATAGGTGCACCAGGGCATCACCAGCGCGCTTTCCTTCTTGCGCCCGAAGAAGAAGGCATTCTGCAAGGCGAACCGGGCGAGCGCGTCGGCGGCGTGGGTGAATTGATACCTGGAGGCTACGTCTCCGACCGCAAAGATGCGCGGATTGCGCGTGCGCAGCCGGTCGTCCACCTCCACGCCGTGCTTGCCAGAGGAGACGCCCGCCTCCGTAAGGCCCAAGCCCTCGACATTGGCCTTGCGGCCCGCGGCGAGCAGGATCTCGTCGCCTGTCGCCTGGCCTTCCGCTCCCTCTCGTTGGAAGAAGATTGTCTTGCCCCCTTCGGGCCCGCGCACGGCGCGAACCAGGCGCGCGCCCAGCTCCATCCGGACGCCGTCGCGGCGCAGCGAGGCCTCGACGATTGCCGCCGCATCGCGATCCTCGCGCGGCAACAGGCGCGGGCCGACCAGGGTGACTTCGCTGCCCAGACGGCAGAAGGCCTGCGCGAGCTCGCAGCCGATCGGGCCCGTGCCGACCACCAGCAAGCGGCGGGGCAGGGCGGTCAGGGAGAATACTGTCTCGTTGGTGAGAAAGCCGGTCTCGCGCAGGCCAGGCAAGTCCGGCACCGCCGCCCGGCCGCCGGTCGCGAGGATGGCGCGCTTGAACGACAGGCGCGCGCCTTCGACTACCACCGTGGTCGGGGAAATGAAGCGCGCCGCGCCGAGGAAGACATCGACGCCGTGTTCGCGCAGGCGCTGCGCAGAATCGTTCTTTGAGATACTTGCCCGCAGCTTGCGCATCCGCCCCATGGCCGCGGGAAAGTCGGGCTGCGGCGGCGAGGAGCGCACGCCGAACTCCGCGGCATCGCGCACGTCGGCGACCGCGCGCGCCGCGCGAAGCAGTCCTTTGGAAGGTACGCAGCCGTAGTTGAGGCAATCACCGCCGAGGAGATGCTTTTCAATCAGCGCGACGCGGGCGCCGAGCCCAGCCCCGCCCAGCGCGGAGACGAGACCGCCGGTGCCGCCGCCAATCACCACCAGGTCATAACTGCCGGCGGGCGGATTCCTCCAATCGGGCGGATGAGTATTCTGCAGCAGCGCCTGGTCGTGCGGGTCTCCGGAAACGAGCGTCATGTCGACTCCGCCAGCGCAGACTTCAGCGCGCGCCGGGCGATCAGGGTCATCAGCACAACGACGATGAGGGTGGCCGCAATGCCGACCCACAAAGCGGCCCGAGGGCCGTGGGACTGGCCCAGCTCTGCCGCGCTGGTCGCGGCCGCGCCGATGGAGACGTAAAGGAACGTGCCGGGCAACATGCCGAAGAACGAGGCTGCGAGATAGGTCGGAAAGGGAACGCGGGTGGCGCCAAGGGCATAATTGAGCAGATTGAATGGGATCACCGGCGAGAGCCGCAGGAGAAAGACGATCTTGAAGCCGCTGCTGGCGACGGCCTTGTCGATGGCCATGAAACGTTTGTCGCCCGCGATTTTCTTTTCCACACGGCTGCGGGCGAGCGTGCGACCGAGCAGGAATGCGATCGATGCTGCTGCAAGACTCAGGGGTGAAATGAGCAGAGTGCCTAAGAGCCGCCCATAGAGAAAGCCCGCGCCCAGCGTCAGGATGGAGGCGGGAGCGAACACCAGCGGCGCGACGATATAGACAGCCGAGAAGGCGAGAACGCCAAAAGCCCCGGCGCTATGGACGCTCTCGATCAGCAGCCGCGCCCACTCGCTCAAAGGGAGCAGCCGGACGGCGACCAGCGCGGCAGCGACCGCGATTGCGGCCCAGATCCATTTCTTTTTCACGCCTTTGCTACGTCCTTTGGAGCGCAAGCGTTACGGAACAGGTCTCAACGTTTCCGCGCCGTCCAGACGGGGACCTGCCAGAGCGCATAGCCAGCGGGGTCGCGCACGCAGTCGATCATCTCCCCCCAGCGTCGCTCGATCTCCGCGCGCGGAGCTTTCGTATGCTCGACCAGTGAATCCGTATATCCGTCGCGCCAGGCTTCCCAGATGCGAGCGAAAGTCTCGCGCGGAACCCGGATGGTATCGACCACCACATAATCAACTTTGATATCGACGAAGCCGAGGGTGCTCAAATAAAAGAAGATCTTGCGCCCGACGTGTACATCGCAGCCGATCGCAGCTCCATAAGCCGGCAGGCGCTGCCAGAGGCCGTCCGAGCCGAGCGAGGTCGGGTGGCACCAGAGCATTCCGTAGTCCTCGGCGATGACGTGCAGACGGCCGCGGGGACGCAGCACGCGCGACATCTCCGCCAAGGCACGTTCGGCGTCGGGGACCGCCTGCAGCAAATGCCGCGAGATCACTTGATCGAACTCGCCATCTCCAAACGGCAATGCCAGGGCGTCGCCGCGCTGCAGGTGAATGCGCTCGCCGAAGCGGGCCAGCCGCGACCGTGCCCGCTCGAGGTGCGCTTCCTCGAGGTCGACGCCGACGAAGCGGGCTGCGGTAAATCGCTTTGCGAGCCGCGCGAGGACCTCGCCCGTGCCCGAACCGACGTCGAGGACGCGGCCGGCGACCGGATTGCGCTCAAAGATCGGCAACTCCTGCGGCCAGATGGCTTCGGCCTGCGCGGCGAGATTGCGCACCATTGATTCATCGGCCATCTCGCGCGCCTGCGGGCTGTTCCCGATCGTCGTCATCCTTTGGCCGCCTCGGCGATGGGCATCCGCGCCGCGCGCACCGCGGGTAAGAGACCGCCAAACAGGCCCATCATTAAAGCAAAGAAGCTGGCCCACCCGGCGACCGCAGGTGCGAAGTGGAAGCGGAACTTTACCTCTGTAAAAGAGGAGAAGTTGGTGGTGGTGAAGGAGAGTGTCGACAGCAGCGCAGCGAAGCAGCAGCCGGCCACCGCGCCGAGTAGGGACAAAATGATGCTTTCGATCAGGAAGCTGCCCAGCACCGCACGCCGCCGGAAGCCGAGCGCGCGGAGCGTACCGATCTCCCGCACCCGCGACGCGACCTGCGCGTACATGGTGATCATCGCGCCGAGCGTCGCGCCCAGGGCGAAGAAGACGGCGATAATGCTCCCGAGCGCGCGGATGAAGGCCGCCAGGGTGCCCGAGGCTTCCTCATAATATTTGTCCTCGCGCTTGGCCTCGAGGTTGTAGCGCGGGTCGGCGTCTACCGTGGCGCGCAGGCCGGCGAGGTCGGAAGCGCTCTTGAGCCGGACCGTCAGCGACGAATAGCCGGAGCGGTGCATGGCATCGGCGATCTGGTCGGCGTCAGCCCAGATCTCGCTTTCGAATCCGGAGCCATTCGCCTCAAAGAGTCCGACCACCTGCCAGTCGCGCCGCGCGATATGGATTGATTGCCCGATCTGCGCCCCGACATAGCGGCCCTTCATTGAACGGCCAATCATCACTTCGCTGGTCCCGGGCTGCGGGAGCTTGCCGTCAATGACGTGGACACTCTCTTTCCGGACCAACTCATATCCATCGTGCGTGAAACCGCGGAAGGCGACATTGGCGGTGCCATTTCCGTCGACGCGCGCGAGCTGGAAGATGACGAACAGTTCGGGCGAGGCCATCGCCTTGCCGCCCTCCATGGCGACCGACGGATCGGCGGCGAATACCTTTGCCGCCTCTTTGGGCATCCCGGATGTGAGCTCGCTCGAGGAGCCCTTGCGCAAGATGATGGCGTTCTGCGACGAGCCGGTGGAGCGGAGCGTCTCCTCGACGCCGCGCGCGAGCATCAGCACCGCGGCGAAGACGAAGACCACCAGGCCCAGGCCGGCGGCGGTGGCCAGCGCGGAGAAGCGGCGTCGCAGGATCGATCTGACGTTGTACGAGAGCGGGATCACTCCTGCCTCCGGAGCGCGGTGACGACATCCATTCTCGACGCCACCATTGCGGGCCAGGCGCTTGCGAGCGCGCCGATGGCGGTCGCGGCTCCGAGCGTCAAGAGCGCAGTGGGAAGCTTGAAGCCCAACCCGGCGAGGAAGCCCATCTGTGCCAGCGCTTTGGCGAAGCCAGTCAGGATCGGCTTCGCCAGCAGTACGCCGAGGCTGCCGCCGACCAGGCCGAGCAAAGCGCCCTCGCTGACGGCGAGCATCTGCACGTGCCTCGGCAAGAAGCCGATGGCACGCATCGCGCCCAGCTCGCTGGTGCGCTCGCGCAAGCCCATCGCAAGTGTGTTGCCGAGGATGAGCGCCATGATGGCGAGGATGACGAAAGAGACCGCCTGCAATGCGCCCAGGATCGCGCCCGAGCCGGTCACGAACTGGAGCCGGAAAGCCTTCTCGGTCTCGGTGTGCGTCTCGTTGTCGCTGTTGGCAAAGAGCGCGTCGATGTCGCGGATGACACGCGGGGAATCGGAGGCGTTCGCTACTGTGGCCGTATAGACGCCGACCTGATCCTTTCGGCCCAGAGGCAGCCCTTCATTGAGCCGCGCCCAATGGAAATACATCGTATTGGCGACCGACTCGTCTTCGGGTGAATCAATCACGCCCGCTACCTTGAAGCGCCAGTCGCCGGGATAGATGTCGCCCTGCATCGGCACTGTGTCGCCCAGCTTGAAGCCGTACTTCTCGGCGAGCTTCGCGCCCACGATGCAGGAGTTGCGGTCGGCGATGAAGTCGGCTTTGACTCCCTGGAGGAATCGAATGCTGAAGACGTCGAGCGCGGTCGCCGGGTCGACGGCGAATTGCGCGAAGAAATTCTTGCGGTCTTTGTAAACGCCGCCGAACCAGTTCGAGTAGGTGACTTTGGTGATCCCGGGGATCTGCGCGATGCGTTCGCGATAGTTGAGCGGCAGCGGCTGGGTGATTGAAATGGCATTGCGGGTGACGATGCGGTCTGAGGCTGAAGCCTCGGCATTCGCATACCAGGCCGAGAGCACGGTGCGCAGGAAGACGAAAGCGAGCGCCGCGACCACGGTACCGGCAATGGTGAGAAACGAGCGGGTCTTGTTGCGCAGGAAGGCGTTGCGCAGCGCAAAGCCGGTCAGCGTCACGTGAGCAGCCCCTTGTCCAGGCGGCGCTGGATCTTGGCGACGCTGGCGGCGTGCGGGTCGTGGGTGACCATGATGATGGTCTTGCCCATGGTCTCATTCAAGGTGGTGAGCAGCTGCAGGACTTCTTCAGCGCTCTTGCGGTCGAGGTCGCCGGTGGGCTCGTCGGCGACGATGATCTGCGGGTCGGCGACGATGGCGCGCGCGATGGCGACGCGCTGCTGCTGGCCGCCCGAGAGCTGCCGCGGGGTGTGATCCATGCGGTCTTGCAGCGCGACCAGTCTGAGCACCACCTCGACGCGCCGCTTGCGCTCGGCCTTGCTGAGCCTGGTCAAGAGCAGCGGGAGCTCGACGTTCTCGGCCGCGGTCAAGACCGGCATCAAATTGTAGAATTGAAAGATGAAGCCGATGTTGCGCGCCCGCCAATGGGCACGCTCGGTCTCGCCCAGGCGCGCGATGTCCTGGCCCGCGACCCGCAGGGTGCCACTGGTGGGCTCGTCGATTCCGGCGATTAGATTGAGCAGCGTCGTCTTGCCCGAGCCCGACGGGCCCATGAGCGCTTCGAAGGCGCCTTCGGAGATATCGAGATCGATACCGTCAAGTACGGTGACTTCCTGCTTGTCGCGCTTATAGGTCTTGCGCAGGCCGCGGACCTCAACAATCGATTTTCGCGCTGGGACTGCGATGGCTTCCGTCATTGCTTCTCCTTCACTTTCATACCGGGCTTGAGATCGGGGGACGGCCTGCGGACTACGCGGGAGCCGGCCGGCGGCCCGCTGCGCAGCGAGATCAGGCTTCCGAGTGGCGGGCCCGTGACGACCGGAACGCGGGACAGCGTCCCGTCCGGCGCGACCACCAGCACGGCTTTGGTCTCGCCGGAATCAATCACCGAATCCGGGTTCAGCGCGGGTGTCGGCGCGGCCTTGGTGGCGGTCTCGTCCAGCTCTTTGGAAAGGAAAGTCACTTTGGCACCCATATCCGGGAGCACGTCAGTTGTGTCGTCGACGAAGGCGACTTTGACGGTGACGGTGGCCTTGGCGCGATCGACGCGGGGGCGGACCTCGGCTACGCGGGCGCGGAAACGTCGTTCTGGAAAAGCGTCGAGTACGATCTCCGCCGGCGTGCCGAGCTTGAGCTTCGCGACCTGCGACTCCGAGACGTCGGCTTCGACCTGCAGCGTGGTGAAATCGGCGAGCGAAGCGATGCCGCCGGGACCGCCGCCGCCCGCGCCCACCGCGCCGAAGACGATTTCGCCGATGTCGGTGAGCTTCTGCGTGATGCGGCCGCCGAAAGGAGCTTTCACGTAGCAGTTGTCGAGCGCGACCCGGGCCACCGCGATGCGCGCTCGCGCGGCCGCGACGTCGGCGTGCGCCGCTGCCAACAGCGCCCTGGCCTGCCCCAGCCGTGCGACCGCGGTGTCGGCGGCCTGCGGGGTGGAGACGCCTTTCTGTTGCACGATTTGCTCGCGGTCGTAGCCGCGCTGCGCGTCGGTGAGCACGACCGCGGCGTTCACTTCGCGCGCGGCCGCGCCTGCTGCGTCGGCCTGGGACTGGAGCAACTGCGCTTTGTAATCGGCGTCCTCGAGAATGGCGATGACCTGGCCGGCCTTGACTACGCTGCCGTCCTCGACGAACAGCTTGGCCACGCGGCCGCCGATGCGCGGTGAGATGTTGGCTTTGCGCTGCGGCACGACGTAGCCGGTGGCCACCAGCAGCTGGGCGCCTTGCGACTGGCTCACCAGCGCGACCGTGCCTGTCTCGACTTCGGGCTCGAAGAGCTTGTTGGCGAAGAGCTTCCATGCGAGCGCCCCCGCGAGCGCCAGGACCAGCAGAACAATGAGCGTGGTCGCCCATCCGGGCAGCGAGCGGGAAGGCCGCTCTCGCTCGATGTGCAGGCTCTTCAACTCATCAATCAGCGAGGGCTCTGTCGGCATGGCGGCGCGTACCTATCACACCATACTGGCGATGAAGCGCGCGGTCCGGGCAGGAAAGTCATCGCGCCCGGCAGACGTTTTTGCCCACGAGGATTCAGTGTGCGTGCCGCCGTTTCCTACCAAGTGCTGCACTTGAATTCACGGGTAGTTGCGCCCCTCGATCGGGCCGTGCATGGTCGATGCATGGGTTACGGGCGATCCTTCCTCTTTTGGGACGACGTGCGAATCTCCGAGCAGGAGCTGCGCAAGAAACTACGCTCGCCCGACCCGGTCGAGCGGGGGCACCTGGGCAGGCCGGATCCTGCGCGAGGCCGCGCTGCGGCTCATGAGCGAATCAGCTCAGCTCCCTCCAGCGCCGACCGAACGCTCGCAGCTGCAGCCCGCGCCTGCTGCGGCGAGGCGCGCCTCGAACGAGGGTCGCCCGGTCCGAACTGGCCAGGCAACTCCGTCGCATCGAGTTCGACCGCGCGAAAGCTCGAGGGGTTCGCGAAGACGATGCGGCTTGATTGCGGCGAAGCCCGTCGGCACTTGACCTCCCCTCCCGCGGTCTGCTACCCGCGCCTGTCTGCCGCGTGAGCCCGGAGGTCAGAGTTGCCCGAGTCCATCCAGAGCGGGGAAGCCGGTCCGCCGGCCGCGAACGAAGGGGCCTTTCGTTATCTCTCGTCCCTGCTCGGTCGCGCGGTGCTCGCGCCCAACGGCAGGCGCATCGGCACTCTCGTCGACCTGCTCGCCGACCCGGCCGAGCCCGCATATCCGCGCGTGCGGGCGCTGCGCGTGCGCGTCGGCCGCGGCGATGTTCGGCGCGTCGAATGGGAGGACGTCGCCTCCTTCGAGGACCAGATCCAGCTGCGCCGCGGCGACGAAGCGCTGCAGCCGCTCAGGCTGAACGGCAGCGAGATCCCGCTGGCGCAGGACGTGCTCGACCGGCAGATCGTGGACACCAACGATGCCAAGGTCGAGCGGGTCAATGACCTTCACCTCATGAGCGCGCGCGGCGAGCTGCGCGTGGCGCACGTCGATGTCGGCTTCCGCGGGCTGGAGCGCCGGCTGGGCTGGCAGCCGCTCGTCGATGCGCTGGTGCGCAAGGCCTGGCCGGGCGCGGGTTACCTCAAGGCTGAGCATCTGGTCTCGTGGAAGCATGTGCAGCCGCTCACCGCCAACTCGCCGCGCGTACGCCTGGACGTCGCGCGCCAGAAGATTGCCGGGCTGCACCCGAGCGACCTGGCCGATATCCTGGAAGACCTCGATCGCCGCGAGCGCGCCGTCCTCTTCCGCGATTTGCCGGTCGAGGACGCCGCCAACACGCTGGCCGAGGTCGAGCCGGATCTGCAGAGCGAGCTGCTCGCCATGGTCGAGCCGTCGCTCGCGGCCGACCTGGTCGAGGCCATGCAGCCCGACGCCGCCGCCGACCTGCTGGCCGATCTCCCGCGGCAGCAGTCCGCCGAGATCCTCGCCGCCATGGACGCCCCCGAGGCGCGCGAGGTCGAGCAGCTCCTCACCTATGATGAGGATTCCGCCGGCGGCCTGATGAACCCCGAGTACCTGCAGCTGCAGCCGTCGGCGACGGTGGCCATGGCGCTCGAAACCGTCCGCCAGCAAGCGCAGGGCATCGCGAACGTGCACGACGCCTTCGTCCTCTCGGGCGACGGCAAGCTGGTGGGGGTGTTGTCGCTGCGGGACCTGTTGGTGGCGAGCCCGACGGCGCATGTGGTGGCGCTGATGCACGACCATCCGGCGCCGCTGTCGCCTGGGGATTCGGCGCACAAGGTCGCGGAGCTGGCTTCTAAATATAACCTTTACTCGCTGCCTGTTGAGAGCGCCGACGGGAAGCTCCTGGGCGTTGTTACGGTGGACGACGTGCTGGCGAAGGTGCTCCATGGCTGAAGCCGCGCGGCCGCTGCTCAAGTCGCGGTGGGCGCGCATCGGGGTGGTTCTGGCCGTGGTCGGGCCCGGAATCATCACTGCCAATGTCGATAACGACGCCGGTGGTATCGCCACCTATTCACAGGCGGGCGCCGACTTCGGTTATTCGCTCTTATGGACACTCATTCCGATTACCGCCGCGCTCATCCTGGTCCAGGAGATGTGCGCGCGCATGGGCGTGGTCACCGGCAAGGGGCTCGCCGACCTGATTCGCGAGCGCTTCGGCGTCAAGGCGACTTTCTACATTATGCTCGCACTGGTGGTCGCCAACATCGGCAACACCATGGCCGAGTTTGTCGGCGTGGCGCAATCAATGGAGATCTTCGGCGTCTCGCGCTTCGTCTCGGTGCCGGTGGTCGCGGTCACCGTCTGGGTGCTGGTGCTCAAGGGAAGCGCCCGCTGGGTTGAGCGCATCTTCCTGGTCGCGTGCAGCGTCTATGTCGCCTATGTGATTGCAGGTGTACTTGCAAAGCCCGACTGGCACGAAGTCGTGGTCGGCACTTTCCAGCCTTCGCTGCAGATGAACGGTCCGGCCATCACCATGGTGGTCACGCTGGTCGGCACCACCATTGCGCCCTGGATGCAATTTTATCTGCAAAGCGCCATCGTGGAAAAAGGCATCAAGCTCGCTGATTACAAGCTCTCCAGACTCGATGTGATCGTCGGCTGCATCGTCACCAACGTGGTCGCTTTCTTCATCGTGCTCGCCTGCGGCGCCACCATCTTTAAAGTTGGCGGACATATCAATGACGCAAAGGAAGCCGCGGTCGCATTAGGCCCGCTCGCAGGCAAGCATGCATCGATGTTGTTCGCGTTCGGACTCTTTAATGCTTCGCTCTTCGCGGCAAGTATCCTGCCTTTGTCGACCACCTACTATGTCTGCGAGGCATTCGGCTGGGAGAGCGGCATCGACAAACGCAAGGACGAGGCGCCGCAGTTCTACGTCCTCTATACGGTGCTGATTGTGCTGGGCGCGGGCCTGGTGCTGATTCCCGGCTTGCCGATGTTGAAAGTGCTCCTGCTCTCGCAGACGGCAAATGGCGTGCTGCTGCCATTCATCCTCATCTTCATGTTGCTGCTCGCCAAGGATGAGCGGCTGATGGGCAGCTATCGCAATGGTCCCTGGCTGAATGCGATCTCGTGGTTTACGACAGCGGTATTGATTGTGCTGACTGCAATGATGATCTGGTTCACGCTGCGCCCTTAGATTGCCCTTGAATCAGGTCTGGAATCGCTTCATGAGACTCATCTTGTTGATCATGGTCCTGTCTTCCTCGTGTGCCCACCTCAAAGATGACCAGACCGTTTGTAGTGAGTACCGCGGCATGCGCTGCGTCTGGGGCACTGCTTGCACCTACGACGCTTCACGCGCCTGCAGAGTGTGTCAGTGCCGGCAATCGCAGTGATTGGGTCTTCTCGATTTGAGTCAGCTTGAATGAAGCAATCGCAGTCGTTCAGATCAGCCACCGGCGCACTCATGCTCCTGGTCACACAGGGGCTATGAAGCGGGGGCCCAAAGGTTGCTCCCCAGGCCTGCGTGGTGGCAAAGTTGTCCTATACGACCGGTCCAGCGTTGGGGCGAAACCAGACTCATTGGGCTCACAATCGCCGGCCCGTGACATGTGAACAGCACCTCTTTCCTTTCGATCCTCATCATCGCCGAACCTTCCCTCTCTGGCTTCGACATCTTCAAGGACGGAGCCAGCGCTCGGAGACCACGCTGGTTCGCGCATCCGGCGGCAGGCGGCGCCTCAGGACGGAGGAGACGCAGGGGCCATTCGTGTTTTGTAGCGCACGCGGGGCGCGGCTGCCAGCGGCTACCTCATTGTCCAGGCGGCTTGCGAGCTCGAGGTAGCACCGTTCATCGTCAAGCCTGCGCGATTGGATGCCGTGGAGTTAGACTGCCTGAATGACGACGCCCGCT
Organism: Deltaproteobacteria bacterium; assembly: GCA_025358085.1. Lineage (GTDB taxonomy): Bacteria > Myxococcota > Myxococcia > Myxococcales > 40CM-4-68-19 > JANYKT01. Next base: position 24,041 of record JANYKT010000008.1, read on the forward strand.
GGAAAGCCTGCTGGCAAGACAAGCGAGTCCAATCGCAGCACAGATACGGTCAAAAAGCTGCGCCGCTATCATCAATCGGGCGTGCCTCACTATTGGATCCTCGATATGCAGGAGCGCACGCTGACGGTCCACCGCCACGGCAAAAACGGCTATCTGATTGCGCTGCGCGCCGAAGCCGACGAGACCGTGCGCACCGAGCCGTTCGACGCCATCGAATTGAAAGTCGGGCTGCTGCTCGGCAATGCCCGGACTAATCAGGTCCCCAGCGGCATCCCCGCCGGACTGAGCGGCAGCGGAAAGATTTTCCTCGCGTCGAGCAGCGCCCCGAACGCAGCTGCGTCGAGCGAGCGCGCGAAGTAGAATCCTTGCGCGTAATCGCACTGCAACACTTGCAGCTGCTCGGCCTGCGCCGCGCTCTCGACGCCTTCGGCCACCACTTCCATGCTGAGCGCGCGCGCAAGCGAGATGATGGTGCGGATGATCTCCGAGTGGCCTCCCGGCAGATCGAGCCGCGAGATGAAGCTGCGATCGATCTTCAACGTATCGAAGCGGAAGTTGTGCAGGTAGCTGAGCGATGAATAGCCAGTGCCGAAGTCGTCCAATAGAAGGTGCACCCCCAGCGCCTTGAGCTGCGTGAGCAGCCCCGCCGCGGTGCCGGCGTTCTCCATGATCACGCTTTCGGTGACCTCCAGCCGCAGGCGCCGCGCGTCGAGCGCACTCGAGTCCAGTGCCGAGCGCACGTGCTCCAGCAGCTCGGGCTGCACCAGCTGCTTGCCGGATAGATTGACGCTCACCGAGACCTTGTGGCCGCGGTCGTTCCATTCGCGTGCATCGCGGCAGGCCTGCATCAGGCAGAAGCGGCCGAGCGGAACGATCAGGCCCGTCTCTTCCGCCGCGGGAATGAAGTCGCCGGGCGGGATGGTGCCGCGCTGCGGGTGTTCCCAGACCACCAGCGCCTCGCAGCTGCTGATCTGCCCGGTCACCAGCGACACGACCGGCTGATATTTGAGGCGCAGCTCGCCGCGTTCGATGGCGCGCCGCAGGTCGGTCTCGAGCTGCAGCTGCGCGCGGGCGTGGGCGTGCATCGAGGGGAGGAAGACGGCGTGTCTGCCCCGGCCTAACTCCTTGGCCTGGTACATGGCGGTGTCGGCGTCGCGCAGGACCTCCTCGGCGCGCGTGTAGTGCGGGTCGCCGATGGCGATGCCGATGCTGGCGCTGGCAAACACCTCGGTGCCGTCGAGGTCGTGCGCGGCCGCCAAAGCATGGTGGATGCGCTCGGCCACGCGCAGCGGCTCGTCGGCGTCGCCGTAGTCTTCCAGAAGGATTGAGAACTCGTCGCCGGTCAGCCGCGCCACCGTGTCGCCGGGGCGGATGCAATTGGCGAGGCGCTTGCCGACCGTGATCAGGAGGTTGTCGCCCTGCAGGTGCCCGAAACTTTCGTTGATTGCTTTGAAGCGGTCGATATCGAGGTGGAGCACGGCGAAGCGGTGGTCGGCGCGCCGCTGCTGGAAGGCCATCGCCTGCTTGAGGCGATCCATGAACAGCGAGCGATTGGGCAGACCGGTGAGCGCGTCGTGCAGGGAGTCGTGCGCGAGCTTCTCCTCGGCCCGCTTGCGGTTGGTCATGTCCGTCTGCGACCCCGCCAGGCGATAGGCCTTGCCCGCCGCGTCCCGCACCGCCGCCCCTCGCGCCAGCATCCAGCAGAAGCGCCCGTCGGCGTGGCGCACGCGGTGCTCGCTTTCCAGGAACGGCGTGCGGCCTTCCAGATGCAGTCCGAGATCGCCGAAGACTTTCTCGCGATCGTCAGGGTGGATGCGGTCAAACCAGGCGTCGGGCTCATCCCCCAACTCGCCTGGGCCAAAGCCGATCATCGCCAGCCAGCGGTCGGAAAAGTAGATGCGGTTTTCGCGCAGGTCCCAGTCCCAGAGCCCGTCGTTCGCACCCTGCGCGGCCAGCGCATAACGCTCTTCACTGTCGCGCATGGCGCGCTCCACGCGCTTGCGATCGGTGATGTCGAGCAGCGTACCGATCACCGCGTCCCGCCCGTCGTGCCGCGTGCGCGCGCCGTGCACTTCCACATCGACCACCGAGCCGTCCTTGCGCTTGCCGCGGAAGGTGTACTGCAGGTTCTCGAGCTTCCCTTCGGTGCGCAGCCGCAGGTACTCGAGCACCACCGCCAGATCGGCCTCGAGCGTCAGCTCATCTACCTTGCGATTGTGCAGCTCGCTCTGGGTGTAGCCAAAGATCTCGGCGAGCTTGGGGTTCGCATAGACGAACCTGCCGTCCTGCACGATGTAACAGCCCACCAGCGACTGCTCGACCAGCCCGCGGAACTTGTCCTCGCTGGCGCGGAGTGCCTGCGCCGCCTGTCGCCGCTCACTCACGTCGCGGGCAATGCCCTGCACGCCCTCCTTGCGGAGCCCGCGATAGATCAGCCGCTCCGACAGCTCCAGCGGCACGCGGCGGCCGCCCTTGGCCACGATCTCCACCTCGAAGATCTGCAGCTCGCCGGAGAGCTTCCGGTCGATGGTCTCGTGCGCCTCCTGCTGGAACTCCGGCGCGATGAGATCCCAGATGGACAGGCGCAGCCACTCTTCGCGCGTGTAGCCGGTGAGGGTCTCGCAGGCCTTGTTCACCCAGGTGAACCGGCCCTCGAGGTCGTGCGTGTAGATGATGTCGCTGGCGTTCTCGACCAGCTCCCGGTAATTCGCCTCGGGCTGGGGTGCGGCTGCGGGAGGCCGTTCTTCCGGCAACGTCATGGGGCGCGTACTTACCTTGAAGTCAGAGGGGAAAGTAAAGTAGACGAACGCCCGATGCGTCGCCTCCAGCTCCTGGAGTCTTCGGGGTCCTCCGGGGCCAAGGTTTTATCGCATGATCCACGATCTCCTGACCTTCAGCCTTCTCTCGCTCTCGGCGATCTTTTTCGTCGTCGATCCGATGGGCGTGATCCCCATCTTCATGGTGCTGACCCGCAACGACTCGGTCGAGAAACGCAACGCCATGGCCCGGCGCGCCACGTTCGCAGCCTTCTGGATCCTGACGCTCTTCGCGCTCGCCGGCACCTTCGTCTTCAAGGTCCTGGGCGTTTCGCTGTCGTCGTTCAAGGTGGCGGGCGGCATCCTGCTGCTGCTCACCTCCATTGAAATGCTGCGGGCGCAGGAGCCGCGCACGCGCATGACGGACGCCGAGCAGGAGGAAGGTGCCGAGAAGGAGGACGTGGCCATCTTCCCGCTCGCCATTCCGCTCCTGGCGGGGCCCGGGTCCATCGCCACGGTCACCGCGCTGATGGGCAAGGCGGGCCGGGTCGTCTTTGCCATTCCGGTGGTGCTCTCCATCGCCGTCACCTGCATCGCCAGCTATGCGATGCTGCGCGCCGCGGGGCGCATCTCGCGCTTCCTCGGCGTGACCGGGATCAACGTGATGAATCGCGTGATCGGCCTCATCATCGGCGCCCTCGCGGTGCAGTTCATGTTCGACGGACTGCGCGAGACGTTCCCGAGGCTCG
>JANYKT010000114.1 GCA_025358085.1 Deltaproteobacteria bacterium
TTCTGCGACGTCATTCACGAGCGGATGAAGCAGAAGCCCTATGACGAACTGATCTCCGGCTGCGATACCTTGTCGAGCGTGGTGCCGCGGCAGCAGGCCGAAAAGCTGGCGGTGATTCAGGAGATCATCAATGAATTGCCCAACAGCGTGATCGCCCGCGCGCCTTCGGACCAGCGGGAGCGCCTGCGCACCGTCCGCGATCAGCTCGCGGCGCAGCGGCAGGTGTCCCCCGCCGATGTGGAGAAGCAGGCGCCGTCCCTGATGGATCGCTTCCGCGAGCGCGACGGCGCCATCGGCAACCTGGCTGTGGTCACCGCCGCGCCCAACGCGAAGACCGAGCTGGCGGAGAACCTGCGCAACTTCGTCAAAGGGGTCCGCAACGTGCAGGTCGCCGGCCGGAGCTGGGACGCCACGGGTGAGAACGTCATCTTCGCCGACCTGCTCGACAACATCGATCGCGAAGGTCCCCGGACTACTTTTCTCTCTTTCGCAGGCGTTTTTCTTCTGGTGTTCATCTTCTTCCGCCGCATCCGCACCAGCGTCGAAGTGGTAGGAACGTTGACCGTCGGAATCATCTTGATGTGCGGCGCGGCCACCCTGCTTGGATTGAAGATCAACTTCTTCAACTTCATCGTCTTTCCGATCACCTTCGGTATCGCCGTTGATTACGGCGCGAACGTCGCGGCTCGTATTCACGAGCGAGGCGGACAGGTGCTCGCCTCGCTGGCGGAAGTCGGCCCCGCGGTCGCTTTGTGTTCGTGGACTTCAATCATTGGCTATGGGTCTCTTTTGCAAGCAGCCAATCGCGCACTGAGGTCTTTTGGCTGGTACGCGATGGTCGGCGAAGTAACGACGATTGCCACTGCGCTGATCCTGCTTCCTGCGCTTCTGCTGCTCGCCCGTCCACGCGGGCCCGTCGCGCGCCCCGACGAACAGGCCTGACGCTGCTGTTGTCGCAGGACGCGAAGGCGCGAATTCGCGCAACAAATGCGTGGGTGCAAACCTTGCGCGCCAACTAGCACCCATCACGCGGAACGCAGAGTGCGCGCGGCAAAAGAGCCCCTCGCGCGATGCTGCGCGAACCAGAGCCTTGGCAATTGCCGCATCAGTCTCTCCTCGGGCGCAACGGATGCGCAGCGCCAATGCCTCTCCTGCGCGGATCTCATAGACGAAACGTTTTTGGCGCAAATAATGCAGCCCGGAAGCCGAAGCACTCCTGAGAAGGGACCCTATGACTTCGCTTCATTCCCGAACAACGGTTGTCGTCGCTGCTGTGGCTGTCGCAGCGCTCCTGGCCTGGTCGCGGACGAATAGCGGCTCACTGATACCCGTGGCCCATGCGAGCGCTTCGAATCCGCTGGACCAGATCATCCAGGCGCGGGGCCTGACCCCCGACGAGGCGGCGGCTGCACTCAAGGTCTTCGTGCCACCCGGCAAGTACGATGATTTCGTGATGATCACCTCCGGCGGTCACCGCGGCTCGGTCATGCTTTACGGCATTCCTTCAATGCGGCTGCTGAAAGAGATTCCAGTCTATTCCCCCGACTCCTGGCAGGGCTATGCGCAGGGCGGCACCGACTCAATGGAACTTCTTAAGAAGGGCTCGTTCGGGCCCGGCCTGCCCACGCTCACCTGGGGCGACCTGCACCATCCCCAACTCTCCTTGACCAATGGCAAGTATGACGGTGAATGGATTGCCGTTTCGGACAAGGCCGCCGGCCGCGTTGGAATCATTTCAATGAAGGATATGCGCACCAAGACCATCTACAAGACGCCGAATACGGTCAGCGACCACCACGCCGTCTTTACCGATGACAGCGAATGGCTGGTGCAAAGCGCGTACTTCCCCATGCCCTTCAATGAGAAGAATGGCTATGCCCCGATCGAGCAGTTCAAGGACAAATACCGGGGCAGCGCCAGCTTCCTCAAGTTCGACAAGGTGCACGGCGCCATCGAGGTCGCAAAATCTTTCCAGATTGAGCTGCCGCCCTACTTTCAGGACTTGAGTATCCTCGGCCGGGGACCCAGCGATGGCCTCTTCTTCATCAACTCGATGGACACCGAGCTGGCCTACGGTGGAGACCTGGAAGGCCGGCCGCCACTGGAAATCGGCGCCTCGATGCGCGAAATGGATTACCTGCATGTGATCGACTGGCACAAGGCTCTCGAGCTTTCCGCTAAACCCGGCATGACTCATATGATCAATGGGATCCGGGTCATGCCGCTCGCTACCGCGGTGGCTGAGGGAATCATCTATTTCGTTCCCGAATCAAAGAGTCCGCACGGCGTCGATCTCACGCCGGGAGGCGAGTACCTCGCCATCTCCGGCAAGCTGGACCCGCACGTGTCGGTCTTCAGCGTGGAGAAGATCAAGAAGGCCATCGCCGACAAGAATTTCGAGGGCAAGGATCCGTATGGCGTCCCGGTCCTCAAATATGATGCCTGCCTCGAGGCCCACGTCGCGGTCGGCCTGGGGCCGTTGCACACGGTCTTCGACGACAAGGGATATGCATATACCTCCCTGTTCCTCGACAGCGCGGTGGCCAAATGGTCGCTGGGCGGCGCCTATGCGGCGAAGAACAAGGAGAAGGAGTCCTGGAAGCTGGTGGACAAGGTCTCCATCCATTACAACGTCGGGCATCTCCAGGCCCCCGGCTCGAATACCCGCCACCCTTATGGGAAGTATCTCGTCGCTCTCAACAAGTGGTCTGTCGATCGCTTTCCTCCGCTGGGACCCCTGCACCCGCAAAACCTCCAGTTAATCGATATCAGCGGGCCAAAGATGGTGCTGTTGAGTGACACGCCCACCATCGGCGAGCCGCACAACGCGATGATCCTTCCGATCGAGCTCATGCAGGCCTGGCGCACCTATCCGGAGACCGGCTTCGACGCTGCGAAGATGACCCACAGCGCGTATGCGGTCACACAGGGCAAGGAAAGAATCGAGCGCAAGGGCAACGTGGTCACCGTCTTTGGAACGGTGATGCGCTCGCACTTCACGCCCGACACGGTGCGGGTGAAAGAGGGCGACAAAGTCGTCTTCAACTGGACCAACGTGGAGACGGCCGAGGACGCGACGCATGGGTTCGGCCTGCACGGCTACAACATCAATCTCTCCATTGACCCGGGCGCGACCGAGCGCGCGGAGTTCGTGGCCGTCAAGGGCGGGGTCTATCCCTTCTATTGCACCGAGTTCTGCTCGGCACTGCATATGGAAATGACCGGCTGGCTTTTGGTCGAGCCCAAGGGTACCAAGCTGGCGGAGAAGTAGCCGTGGCCGGAGACGCCGACATTCGCCGTCCCGATCGCGTTGCCAGCCTGACCCTGCTGGTGGTGGCTCTGTTGGCGCTGGGCTGGTCCTGGTCGGCACCCTGGTGGGAAATGCAGGCGCGAGCGCCGCAATATGGGCAGCGCACGTTGATCGTCGAGGTCAATCCGCGCGGCGTCGTGGGCGACGTCTTCGAGATCGACACGCTCGGGCATTACGTCGGCATCAGCAAGATGGAGAACTTCGCGCCCTTCGAGCGGCGACTGGCCCCGTTCGGGCTCATCGCCGCCATTCTGGGAATGTTCGCGGCGCCGTGGCTGCGGCGACCCTGGCAGCGCCTCCTGGCGGTGCTGCCGACGGTGGCCCTGCCGACGCTCTTCCTCCTCGATCTCGACTTGACCATGGCCCGCGCAGCCAACGACCGCGACCCCGACGCGGCACTCAATCTGGTCCTCGGGCACGTGGACACCCGCCTGTTCGGCGAATACGTGCTCGCACAGTTCAAGGTGACCGCGCGTCCCGGTATCGGCCTCTTCCTCGCTGCCATTGCCGCACTGCTCGGACTGGGACTGGTCTTCGCGGTGCCCCTGCAACTCCGCAGGCGCAAGCTGCAGGCGACGGTGGCCGGAGCGGTGGCCGCCGCGCTCTGCCTGGTCGTGAGCGGCAGCGCGCAAGCGGCGGACCTCATCGTCAAAGAGGGCCAGAGCCTCGTGACAGCGATCGAGGGGGCCCGTGCTGGAGACACCCTCTTGATCGCTGGCGTGCACCGCGAGCGCGTGACCGTCAACAAGCGATTGCGCCTGTTGGGCTCCGACGGCGCAGTGCTTGACGGTGGTGGCGCTGGCACCGTGCTGCGCATCGAGGCCGACGGCGTCGAGGTAGAGGGCCTCGCCCTCCGCGGCAGCGGCGACGTCTACACTTCTGAGGACGCAGCGGTCCGCATCGAGCGCGCCGCGGGCGTACAGCTTCGACGGCTTCGCATCGAGGACACGCTCTTTGGTATCTTCGCGGTGCAGGCCGACCGCTGCCTCGTCGAAGGTTCGACCATTACCGGCAAAGACCTGCCCACTGAGCGCCGCGGCGATGGCATCCGCCTCTGGTACTCGGGCGGCTGCAAGCTGCTGGGGAACGTGCTTGATCGCAGCCGCGACCTCGTCATCTGGTATTCGTCGAACACGCTGGTTGAGAACAATGTCGTGCGTCACAGCCGCTATGGCCTTCATTACATGTTCTCGGACGACAACGTCTTCCGCGGCAATCGATTCGAGGACGATGAGGTCGGTGCAGCCATCATGTACAGCCGCCGCATCCTGCTGGAGGGGAATGCTTTCTCGTTCGCAACCGGGGTCTCGGCAAATGGTGTCTTGATCAAGGATGCAGACGACGTTTTCATCCGGGGAAATCGCTTCGTTGGAAACGCCATCGCCCTGTTTCTCGACAGCGCGCCACAGTCGCGGGGCGGAAAGCTGGAGGTCCGCGGCAACCTCTTCGCCCGCAACGACGTCGCCGTTGCGCTGCAGCCAAGCGGGAGCGGAGCCGCCTTCTGGGAAAACGCTTTCATCGGTAATCACACCCAGGTGCAGATACAAGGGACCGGCACCGCCGCCCATACACAGTGGTCGGTGGGCGGCCGGGGCAACTACTGGAGCGACGCGTTGGTGTACGACAGCGCGGGAACTGGAGTGTCGGCGCTGCCCTATCGCCCCGAGAGCAGCTACGAAGTGCTGGCGGACCGCTATCCGTCGCTGGCTTTCTTCGACGGCACGCCCGCGGCCGACGCCATTGACATGGCCTCGCGGCTGTTTCCCCTCTTCCCGCCCCGGCCCAAACTGATTGATGCGCATCCGTTGGTACGGCCGCCGCTGGACGATTGGACTCTGAATCGCGGCGAGCGCTCCGGGCACCTGGCTTTTGCCGGAAGTTCAGTCTTCGCGCTGGCGGCAGCGCTGCTTTGGGGGGCACGAAGGGCAGTGTCATGATCGATATCAAGGAAGTCAGTCTCGACCTGGGCGAGCGCCGGGTGTTGGAGTCCGTCTCCTTCCACGTCGCGCTCGGCGAGTCGGTCGCGCTGGTGGGGCCGAACGGCTCGGGGAAGACCAGCGTGCTCCGCTGCATTCTCGGCCTGCTCCCGTACTCGGGGAAGATCACTGTGGGCGGGCACGACGCGTTCTGCGAGCCGGTCGCGGCGCGGACGCTGATTGGCTACCTGCCGCAGCGCTCTGCTTTCGGCGACTCGACCGCGGTGGAGACGCTGCGCTTCACCGCGCGGCTGCGCGGCCTCGACCCCGGGCGATCGCTCGCGGCGCTCGAGCGAGTAGGTCTGGCAGCCGTCGCTCACCAGCGCGCGCGCACCTTCTCAGGCGGCATGCAGCAGCGTCTGGCGCTCGCAGCGGCGCTGCTCTCGAGCCCCAAAATTTTGCTCTTTGACGAGCCCACCGCCAGCCTCGATCGCGCCGGCCAGAAGAGCTTTCTTGCCTTGGCCGCGAGCCTGCGAGGAGAGGGGCGCACGCTGGTGCTCGCCTCGCACCGCGCGGAAGAAATTGATCAGCTGGCCGATCGCGTACTTGAGTTGGACTTCGGGCACCTTCTGCCGGAGCGCGCGGGGTCTGCGGTGCTGCCACTCTTCCCGCAGCGAGCGCAGTCATGAGGCTGCGCGAGACTTCCCTCATCGCCGCCCGCGAAATCCGCGAAGCGCTGCGCAGCCGGTGGTTCGCCGCAGCTGCCGCAAGCTTCCTGGTGCTGGCGCTGGCGCTGTCGTGGCTTGGGCTCGCCGGGGCGCAGCGCTCGGGCCTGGCGGGCTTCGACCGGACCACCGCGGCGCTCCTCAACCTCGCCCTCCTCTTCGTACCGCTGATCGCGCTCAGCCTGGGCGGGCTCGGCATCGCGGGAGAGCTGGAGGACGGCTCCCTCGCAGTGCTGCTCGCCAATCCGGTCACGCGTGCCGAGGTTTTTTTCGGCAAGTACCTGGGCATGATCGGGGCGGTCGGCGCCGCCGTCGTCGCGGGCTTCGGAACCGCGGGCGTGGTCGTCGGGCTGCTCGCCGGCGGCGGCGAGGTGCGGCCTTTCTTGCTCTTGATCGTGCTGACTCTGCTGCTCGCGGCCGCCATGCTCGCGCTCGGGACGCTAATCTCAGTGGCCACCCGCAGCCGGGCCCGCGCGGTTGGCGCCGCCTTCGCCGCCTGGCTCGCGCTGGTCTACCTGTGCGACCTCGGGGCCATCGGCCTCGCCATCGCGCGCGCGCTTTCGCCCGGACAAGTCTTCGCGCTTTCGCTGGTCAACCCGGTCGAGCAGGCGCGCGTGCTGGGGACACTGGCCTTGACCAGCCGGCCCGAGGTGCTCGGACCCGCGGGCCTCTTCGGCGCCGACCACTTTGGGCCGCTCGGGCTCCAGCTGCTGCTCTTCGGCGCGCTCGTCTTCTGGTCGCTCGCCTCGCTCGCCGCGGGCTTTTCCCTCTTCCGCAGGGCGGTGGTGTCATGAAGCTCTCGCTGATGGTTGCCGCCGTAGCCGCCATCCCCGCCGCCGTGCTGCTCTTTGGCGGCAGCCCCAAGCCCACCGCGGGACCCGAAGCCATCCAGTACGGCCACGAGGCGTGCGCGCGCTGCCACATGCACTTCGCCATGCCGGGCTTTGCCGGCGAGCGCCGCGGGCGTGACGGCCGGCTGGCGAAGTTCGACGATCTCGCCTGCCTTCTGCAGGCCATCGCCAGCGCTCACGAGGAGACCACCGAGGCGTGGGTCGCGGACCACGACGACGGTTCCTGGGTGCCGATCGCGAGCGCTGTCTTCGTGCGCGGCACAATGATCAGCACGCCGATGGGCTCGGGGTTGGTCGCGTTCAAGGATCGCGCCGCCGCTGCGCGCCTGGCGCGGGCGGCGATCGCGCGCATCGTTCCGCTGGAAGAATTGCTTCGCGACCGCTCGTTGCTGGAGCCGGGCGCGACTCATGCGGAGGCTGTCCCAGCTCAAGTGCAGCCTGTCCCGGCTCGAGCGGCGCCGATTGCGGCCCGCGCAGAGGAGGCACGTCCATGAAGCGCTCGCCAATTGCATTGCTCTGCACGATCTTCTCAACCGTGGGCGGAGGCGCGGCCCGGGCCGAGGGAACACGGCCGCCCCGACCGATCTCCGAGGCGGACATCAAGGCCGGCAAGCCGCTCTACATGCGCGAGTGCAGTGCCTGCCACGGCGAGCGCGGCGACGGAAAGGGTCCGGCGTCGGCCTTCGTTGACCCGGCGCCGCGAAATTTCCTGCTGAAGCAATTCAAGTTCCGCACCACCGCGTCGGGCGACCCGCCGGCCACCGCCGACATCCTGCGCACCATCGAGCGCGGGTTGCCCGGTTCGGCGATGCCCTCGTTTGCCTTCCTCCCCGAGCAGGAGCGGAAACAGATTGCCGCCTGGGTGCTCAACATCGCCGACCTGATCGACGACGGCGAGCCCGCGCCCATCGCCGACCCCGGCACGCCCCCTCCCGCCACGCCAGCATCGGCCGCGCGTGGCAAGGAGCAGTACGCGGCGCTGGGCTGCTTCAACTGCCACGGCGCGCTGGGCAAGGGTGACGGGCCGGCAGCGAAGGGCCTCGCCGATGACGATGGCCATCCCATTCCCGTGCGCGACTTCACCGGCGGCATTTTTCGCGGCGGCAGCGACAGGAAGGATCTCTATTATCGATTCACGGATGGAATGAATGGCACTCCGATGCCTTCATTCGCCGACGGTGTCTCGGATGCGGACCGCTGGGCCCTGGTCGACTATGTGCAGACTCTGCGGGTCCCGTTGGCAGCCGTTGTTATGTCTAAAGACCCAATCAAGGCGGGGCGCATGGTGACGGCCAGATACAGTTGCCGCGGCTGCCACGTGCTTGACGACGGGAAGGGCGGCGCGGTGGGCCCCGACCTGCGCGTTTCGGGGGCCAAGCTCGGCAGCGACTGGGTGCGGGCCTTCGTCCAGAAGCCGCGCGAGACGGGGAAGATTTATCCCTGGCGCGTTTGGCGGATGCCGCACCTGGGCGTGACGCCCGAGGAAGCTGAGGTGCTTGCGAGCTATCTCTCCGCGATGGGCCACCGCAAGCCCGGGCCGGCGACGACGCCGGAGATGGCCTCTGCGACAAAAGAAAAGCTGGATGAAGGCCAGTTGTATTACACGGTCAAATGCGCCCAATGCCACGCGCTCGGCAAACTGATCGAGACGCCCCTCGCTGCGCAGCAAGGTCCAGACCTGATCAAGGTCGCCGGCCGGGTGGACTATGCCTTTGCGCGCAAATGGATTCTCGATCCGAAGAAGATTGATTCGAACAGCCGCATGACCATTCCGGGTCTCACGCCCGGGCAGGTGGAGGCGGTGCAAACCTTCGTCTGGAGCGCCTCGCTGGCAGCTAAAACCCCCTGAAGGTTTGCCACGATCAGCGGCGGACAGATGCTCGCCTGGCTGGCGGAAGTGACGCGCTGGTCCTGCTTCTCGCGCTTCTGCTGCCGCCCGTAGACGCGGGCCCGTGGCCCCTCCGACGAGTCGGCCTGACTTCGCGGTTGCGACGCGCCCTCCGCGAAGATCGGGGGAGTCTCAATTGACCGGGCGGTAGAGTGTCGCAATGGACCGGCTGCGAGGCGATAAGACCGAGGGTCCGTCCAAACCGACGCTCGAGGAGAAAGCCGAGCAGGCGCTGGAGATGGCCGATACCGCTATCTGGCTCGAGCAAACGGGATTGCGAGCGCGGTATCCGGACGAGAGCGACGCGCAGATCGAGCAGCGCTTGCGTGATTGGCTTTCAAGCGATGCGTGAGACCACCATCAAGGACGCGCTGGCGCACGTCGCCGGGGAGCTGCGCCGGCTACGCAAGAACTTTGCGCTCGTAGGTGGACTTGCGGTCTCGGTCCGCGGGGACGTCCGGACCACGCGCGACGTCGACCTCGCGGTCGCCGTTGCCGATGACGCCGAGACGGAGGCGCTTGCGGCAAGCGAGGACCTTCTGGCGATGAAGCTGCTCTCCGCTCGCGAAGGACGGGCGCGCGATTGGGACTACGCGAGAGGGCTTGTCAGGGAGAATCCGGTGCTTGATCTTGCGCTCGTCCGCGAGCGGCTGGGCTTGATTTGTATCGCGAGGCTTCTCTCGGAATCAGGATCTCGGGGCAAAGCTTGACCAGCTGCTCGCCACGCTTCGAACGACGCGCTGAAAACCAGGGCGTGCGCGCAGCCGATGCGCGCAGGCGCAGGCTTTGCGCGGGACGTGGCCCGTTCTTTTGGGAGCGGAGCTGCCGTGACAATTTCATGGCACGGCGCGCGCAGGGATCGGCCCGGAGGTCACATGCATCTCTTCCATATTCCGGTCATGGGAATTGGTTTCACGGTCGACTCGGCGTTGCGGGTCGCGCGATTCGGTATCTCGACCGTCATCTCGCTGGCCGACGACCGGCTGATCGAGCGGGTCCGCCGGCACTACTGCGGGCTGCATGGACTCGAGTTCCAGCCAATCACCGCCCACGATCCCGACGCGCGCGCCAATCGGGTCACCGCCTGGCTCGATCTCATCGACGACCTGGTCACGCGACAACTCGACGAGCTGCGCGCGCAGCCCTACCAACCCGGCACCGACAAGTGGCGCTACGTCGCGCTGCTGCCGGCCTCCTCCACAGTCAAGCAGCGATTCCTGCGCGGCGAGGATGCGAGTCAGGATCTTCAGCGCGGCGCTATCGACGTCAACATCATGACCAAGGTGGACAGCGCTGCCTGGGCGTCCGACGGCACCCGGCGCCCCCCCGAGTACAGCCTGGCGAAGGCCGCGCTGCGCGGCTTTGCGCGCTCGAAGCTCGCGAGCGGCCTGGTGCTTTCCGCCGGGGTGAATCCGTCTCTCTTTGGCTATCTCGAGCAGTTCGACGGATTCCATCGCGACGCGAAGGGCCACGTCGCGAAGCCTACCATCCTCAAAGTCTCGGACCTCCGCTCCGCGGTGATTCAGGCAAAATTCCTCGCCAAGAAGGGCGTCGAGATCGCGGAGTTCCGCGTCGAGTCGGGCCTCAATTGCGGAGGTCACGTCTTCCCCACCGACGGCGCGCTGATGGGCCCCATCCTGCAGCAGTTCAAAGAAGAGCGCGCCTCGTTTCCCGCGCAGTTCGAATCGCTGTTGGAGAGCTGGTATGCGGCTCGCGGCCGGACGCTGCACGCCTCGGGGCGGGGCCGGCGCATCCTCGTCACCGCCCAGGGCGGCGTCGGGACGGCCGGCGAAATGCGACGGCTCAGCGAGCATTACGGAATGGACAGCGTCGGCTGGGCTACGCCCTTCCTGCTGGTGCCCGAAGTCACGCTGATGGACGAGGCGACCCGCGTGCAACTCTCGGCTGCCACCGAGGACGATCTCTATGTCAGCAACGCATCACCGCTGGGCGTGCAGTTCAATAACCTTCGCGGCTCGTCGTCCGAGGTGTGGCACCGCACCCGCGTGGCCGAGGGCAAGCCCGGGTCGCCCTGCCCCAATGGGTTACTGGCAATGAATTGCGAATTCAACGGTGAGGGAAAGCCGCTCTGCGTGGCCTCGGCGGCGTACCAGGAGAAGAAGCTCGCGACCCTCGGCTTTGCCAGCCCGCCCGTATGGAATGCCGCGAAAGCAGTCTACGAGAAAGCTTGCATTTGCGTGCACCTCGGCAACCCCGCGCTGCTGGGCCTCGGGATCGAGACCCGCGCGCTGCCGGTCGCCGTCTGTCCGGGCCCGAACCTGGCTTATTTCGACCGGACCTATCGATTGGAGGAGATGGTGGACCATATCTATGGTCGCAGGGAGAGCCTGGTGCCTGCGAACCGTCCCCACTTCTTTGCCAAGGAGCTGCAGCTCTATGTCGACCATTGCGAAGGATTAGAAGGAAAGAAGGCCGAGGCCTTTCGCGACAAGCTCCTGGAGGGGATCGCCGTCTATCGCGCGCTCTGCAAGCTGCCCGCGTTTCCGGGAGAGAATCTGGATTCGCTGCGGACCGCGCTGGACGCTGAGGAGGCCCGCTTGCGGGCGCGCGCTCCGGTTGACGCGTCAATGACAGATGCACCGGCAGCCCGCCCTCGGGCGCAGGCTTTTTAGCGGAATGGCTCCGAGGTAACGGGTTCTACCCGCAAGCGGCCGCCACTGCTTTCGATACGTCGTACAGCATCGCCCCACGGTCGGAAACGGCGAGCTCCGGAGCCGGCATGCCGCTCTGCTTCAGCAACGAATTGTAACCGAGCTCCGCGAGCGGCTTCAAGTGGAAGACATCGTAGAGGTTGTATTCGACCAGCCGGCGCAACGCGACCGGATCTCCCTGCCGCTGCGCTTCCCAAAGCCAGAGCGCGTCAGTGCCGGAGAGTTGCGCAAGGTGGGGCGGCCGGAAGAGCCCAAAGCGAGGCTCCACTTTCTTGAGGCCGCCGGGCATGCGCAGCTTCTGGAAGACGTGGCGCAGGTCGATGTGCACCGGTGGCGGTGTCCACGAGGGAAAGGCGCGGCGCAGGATCGGCAAATCAAAGACGGTCCCATTGAAGGTGACGAGTGCTTTCCAGCTGCGCGCACGCTCGGGGAAGTCGTCGAGATCGCGACCGCGGATGAAGCAATGAATGCCCCGCGCATCCATGATCCCGACGACCGCGACATCGTGCGCCCATTCGATATCGAGGTAGGCGGCGCCGTCGATCACCTGCGGCAGCAAACGCCAGTGCTCGGTCGTGGCCAACGCGTTGGCGAAGTAGTTCAAATCCCCGGCAAGCAAATGTTCCCTGCTTTGCGCGACGCCTTCTCGCAGCCGCTCGTCGAAGCGATGCGCGAGGATTTCCCCAGAGGCGGTGACGTCGTCCCAGGAGCGCACGCCCGCAAGCCAGAGCTGCCGCTCGCGCATTCCGCCCACTCCTCCGATGTGCCGGAAGGAGGCGGTGATCACCGCTGCTCGCCCGCAGGCGTGCGCCGGAGTTCTTCTTCGGCCAGGAGCGAGAGCACCGGCACGTCGGCCTCGCAAAATGGCAGCGCGGGCAGGTCGCGCCGGGCGACCCAGCGGACCTCCTGCGCCGAGAGCGGTCGCGGCTCCTCGCCCTGGTGCAGCGTGCAGCGATAGAGAGCCAGCTCGACTTGCAGGTCGGGATAAATGTGCTCGAGCCGAGCATATTCCTCGCCCACCTGTGCCCGCACGCCAAGCTCCTCGCGCAGCTCGCGATAGAGCGCGGCGCGCTCGCCTTCGCCCGGCTCGACCTTGCCGCCAGGGAATTCCCACAGGGACGCTCGCTCGCCGTCGGCCCGCCGCAGCGACACCAGCACCGCGTCTTCCCTTTCGATCACCGCCGCGACGACCAGCACGCGGCGCAGGCTCACGGGAGCAGGCCCAGCGAAAACAGCGAGCCGGAATTCGAGATGATGTAGACGACGCCCGGTATGGCGAGCGGCGCCATCGAAAATCCGCTGCCGGGATCGAAAGCGCCGCGGGGCGAACCGCTCTGCGCGTCCAGCGCCAGCAACGGCCCGCGGTCTTCCGCCAGCAGCACCAGGCCATTCATGGCGACCGGCTGCGTGGTGTAGTGGTCGCCGCTGAGCTTGAGACGCCACAATTCGGCGCCGCTCTGGCGGTCGAGAGCGAGCAGCAGGCCGCGCCCACCAGCGAAGATGCGCGGACCATCCACCAGCACATGATTGGCCCCCGGCAGCGCGGCGCTCCAGCTGCTCTCACCCGTGGCGGCGTCGAGGGCCAGCGCGCCCAGCTTGGCGCTCGCCACGTAGACCCGCGTATCGGCTTCCGGGGCCTCGAGCCAATCGACATCGAGGTACTCGCCGGTCCCGCTCACCTGGCGCGACCATTTCAGTGCGCCGTCAGCCGGATTCAAGGCCGCGACCGTGCCGTCGGCAAAGGCCGCGAACACCAGGCCGTGCGCCACTTGCGGCCGCGCGTTGCCGCGGATGGTGAAGCCGCCCGGCGGGTCGCGATGGAACTTCCATAGACTCTTACCCTCTTTGGCATCAATCGCGGTCAGCGACTCTTCGCTCGACATGACGAACAGCCGGCCGTCCGCGATGGTGGGCGTGGTGGTCAGCTCTTCATGCAGGTCCAGCTGCCAACGCTTTTCGCCGGTAATGCGATTCAATGAGGTCAGCGTGCCGTCGGCCGAGGTGACGTAGAGCGACTCGCCGTCGAGCAACGGCGCCGCCAGAATGGCGTTGCGGGCGCGCCAGTTCCACGCGGTCTTGCCGCGAAACAGACAGCGCACCACGCCGTCATAGGTGCCGACGTACATCCGGCTCGCGGACCCGTCGAGCACCGGCGACGCCGTCTCGCGCGGCTGAAAGGGCAACTTCTGCAGCGGGACCAGCCGCAGCATATCGCCGACGAAGAAGGGGCGGTCCAGCTGCGACGCCCGCACGGCGGGCCGCGGCGAGTGCCCCAGCGGGATGGACGAAAACGCGAGCAGGAGCGCCAGCACCATTGCCTACTTCTTTTTGCCCGCGGGCTTCGCCGCAGGCGTGGCCACAGTCTTTGGCGCGGGCTTGGCGGCGGGCTTCGGTGCGCCCTTCACGAACAGCGTGGCCTTGTTCTCAGGCGCAAGTGTTGGCGGCGCGGGTTGAACCGGCTCCGCCTTCGGCATCGACGCAAGCTCGAGCCGCTCGTTGGCCGCGGTCGCGACCGGATCCTTCGGGTAATCTTTCGCTACCTGCTCGAGTTGCTGCTTTGCCTCGGGCTTCCCTTCCTCGAGCGAAAGCCGCGCCGACTGGAACGCCGCGCGCTCCGGCGCGCCTGCCTCGGCCAGCTTGGCGAAGGTGGTGCGTGCGTCGTCGAACTTCTTCTGTCCCTCGTACGCATAGCCCAACGACTCGAGCGCAAACGCGCGGAGCGGGTGCCGGGCGTCGGACTTGTCGAGGAACTCCTGCAGATCCTTTTGTGCAGGAGCGTAATCGCCGGACTTGACCTTCTGGAAGCCCAGCTCCGCCTGCGCGGTCTGCGCGGCGAGCGTGCCTTTGTTCTCGCTGCGCACCTTCTCCAGCGCCGCGAGCACGGCCTTCTGGCGCTCCTCCTTGCTGGGAAAAGTCTCGGTGCCGGCGGGAGCACCCGGCGCCTCGCTGGCGATGGGCCGCGAGGAGATCTCGAGTGCCTCGGAGAGCGACGCGCCCGCCCTGGACTCGCGCGAGGATCTGTAGACCGACGCGCCCCAGGCGAGCAGCACCACGGCGGCGACGCCCGCGAGGACGATCAAGAGCATCCGCTGGTTCGCGGCCGCCCACCCCATGGCTTTGCCGGCGACGACCTGGAATTCGTCGGGCTTGCGTAGCTCTTTGCGGTCGGTCTTCTGCGTCAAGCTGCCTCCTCGAGGACGTGTGTACCTGCCGGAAAGCCCCCGCGAAGTCAATCGCCGTGTAAGGTGCGTCCGTGCTCCGCGCTTTCGCCGTTTTCGCGCTCGCGGCCCTGCCTCTTCGCGCTGCCCCGCTGCGGTCCGGTTTGCCCGCACTCTCGCTGCGGCTCGAGGGGATCTTCGGCCAGCCCACCGGTCTCCTGGGCGTGCGAGGCGGCGGCGGCATCGGCGTGGGTTATCGGCTCAGCGATCAACTTGCCATCATCGCCGACGCGGCGCAGAGGGCGGGCCCGGGCGGCGGCATCGGGTCATTGGCTTTCGGTATCCAGGCAACGCTCGACGCCACGCCGGTCTCTCCCTATATCGAGTTCGCCGTGGTCGACCTGACTCCGCAGAAGACCCTCGGATACTCGCTCGCCACGCGGACCGGGCTGGGCGCCGACTATCACCTATCCCGCTCCTGGTTGATTGGACTGGTCGTCCGCACCCTGATTGCGGTGAACGCTGACTCGGACCTCAGCCGCAACCTGGTTACGACCGGCGGCACCGAGGCGGCACTGCGCTTCACTTACCTGCCGGGAGACAATTGATATGCGCGCCATTCGTCTGGAAAAGCAGGGCGGCCCCGAAGAGCTGCAATTGGTGGAGTTGCCCGACCCCGTCGCCGGCCAGAACGAAGCAATCGTGCAATTGCACGCTGCCGGTATCAATCACCGGGAGGTATGGATCCGCAAAGGGCTCTATGCGCGCATCCAGCTGCCTTGCGTTCTGGGGTCCGACGGTGCGGGCGTGGTGCTTTCCGTGGGGCCGGGCGCCGCTGCGTCCTGGGTCGGCAAGCGGGTGGTGTTGATTCCTTTTGAGGGCTGGGGCCCGGATCCGCGGACGCAGGACCTTAAAACTTTCCTGATCCTGGGAATGCCGCGGCAGGGGACCATGGCGGAGCAGATCGCCATTCCGGCATCGATGCTTTGCGAGATCCCGGAGCATTTGAGTTTCGCCGAGGCGGCCGCCCTTCCCTGCGCCGGGATCACCGCTTATCGCGCGGTGACGACCCGCGGCGAAGTCAAAGCTGGCGAGCACGTGCTGGTCACCGGAATCGGCGGCGGCGTGGCCACGCTCGCACTGCTCTTCGCCAAGGCGCTCGGCGCGCAGGTGTCCGTCACCAGCAGCAGCGAAGAGAAGCTCGCCAAGGCGCGCTCGCTCGGCGCGATTGCGGCCGTGAATTACAACCGCAAGGGCTGGGAGAAGGAGTTGGTCGCCGAGGCGGGGCGGCCGCCGTCCGTCATTATCGACGGCGCGGTGGGCGATACTTTCAATTCGCTGATTTCACTTGCCGCGCCGGGCGCGCGCATCGTGGTCTATGGCGCAACGAAGATGCGGCCAAAGGATCTGGATATCCAGCGCGTCTTTTTCAAGCAGCTCGATATCCGCGGTTCCACCATGGGAAATGACGCCGAGTTCCGCGACATGCTGAAGCTGATCGATCGCGAGAAGCTCCGGCCGGTGGTGGACAGCGTGCTGCCGCTCTCGCAGGCGCGGGAGGCGGACCGCCTGCTCTCGGAGTCCGCGCAGATGGGCAAAGTCGTCCTCGACTGCACCCGATAGCCGTTTTGAATGCACTGTCGCTGCGATGGCGGTGTGAAAAGCGCGTCGATGAGGCTAGGCTTCGTCTGTGTTGGATCTCTACGAAGAGCTTCGAGCTCTCGCGCTCGCCTTCGACGCCGCGGGTGTGGAGTTCGCGCTCTGCGGGGGGCTCGCGCTCGCCGTGCATGGGCACCCGCGCGCCACCAGGGACATCGATTTGCTCGTGCCTCGCGAGCAGGTCCCGCTCGCCAAGAGCGTCGCGCGCTCCTGCGGCTTCGTTCTTTCCGCGCTGCCGATGAAGTTCCCGAATTCTGGAATCGAGATCGAGCGAGTCTCCAAGATTGTCGGCACTGACGTGTTGATGCTGGATCTATTGATAGCGAATGGTGTGTTGGCTCCGGTCTGGCAAAGCCGCCTGCGGATGCCGTGGGGCCCCGGAGAGTTGCCGGTCGTCTCGCGCGAGGGCCTGATTTCGATGAAGCTCGCTGCCGGACGTCCGCAGGATTTGGCGGACCTGGCAAAGCTGCAGGAGAGTGAGTGATCGACTACTCCCGGGAGGCCATTGAACGGCGGCTGAAGCTTTCAGCCGGCTTGAGCGCGACCCTGTCCTCGGCCACTCCGCGCGTCTTGATGACGGGCGCGGCGATCGATCTCCGGTTGCGCCAGGCTTCCGGGCTGAACCGGGCTTGCCTGCAGCTCATGAGCCTGGCCCGCCGTTGATTCAGAGTCCGCGCAGCGCGTCGCGGGCGCGCCCGAGGCCCAGGCCGAAGCGGCCGTCGGGAGATTCAAACCAGCGGTCGGGGGTAAAACCGGCGGCGTCGAGCAGGCGGAGCACGTCGTCCCGGCGGAAGCGGCGGGAGATCTCGGTGCGGATGCCTTCACCCTGCGAAAGCCGCAGCGTGCCACCCATGCGACCCAGGTCGACTTCGAGTGCTCGCCGCGCCACCAGCCACATCTCGATGCGGCGCTTCTCTACGTCATAGGGCGCGTGGTGGTCGAAGTCGGCCGGGTCGAAGCGGCTCTGCGCGAGCGCATTGATTGCAATCAAGACGTTGCGATTGAACGCCGCGGTCACTCCCTGCGCGTCGTTATAAGCGAGGTGGATGACTGCCGGATCGGTGACCAGGTTCGCACCCAGAAGAATGGTGTCGCCCGATTCGAGGTGCTCGCGCACGCGGGTCAGGAACTCAATCGCTTCCGCGTCCTCCTCATTGCCAATGGTGCCGCCGAGGAAGAGCGCCAGCCTGCGGCCCTGCGCGGGCTTTCCGGGCAACTCATAACTGCGCGAGTAATCGGCGAGCACGGTCTCGACCGTCACGTCCGGCCGGGCTTGCGCGATGATCTCGCGGGTTCGGCCGAGTGCGTGCGCACTGATATCGACCGCGACATAGCGCGGCGTACCAGCGGCAGTGAGCAGCGGCAAGGTCTTGGTGGCGGCACCGCTGCCCAATTCGACGATATCGCAGAGCTGGGCGCCGCCCGCGGCCTCGACTATCTGCCCGGCCTGCGCCGCAATCAACGCCCGCTCCGTGCGCGTCGGGTAATACTCGTCGAGCGCGGTGATCTGCTCGAACAGGGCCGATCCGCGGTCATCATAGAAATATTTGCAGGGGATCTCGCGGGGCCTGCCGCCGAGTCCCTCGCGCAGCTGCTCCAGCGCGGGCGCGAGCGATACCAGCTCCGCGGCCGGCGTCGTGATCGCTTCAGGAAGCAGCTTTGCCCGGATGCGCGGCATGGGTCGTCTGCTCATCTGGCGAGTTCTCCGGCGCAGCGAAAGCCACTCGGGATCTCGCGGAATCCCGGTTCATACCAGTTGCGCATCGTCCTGCGCCGCAGGCGCTGTGCGGTGGCCCACGAGGCGCCGCGCAGCACTCGATGGGTGCGCCCGAACCAGGGCGTCGAATAGCCATCGTAGGGATAGGGCCGAAAGCCGGGATAAGGCTCGAACCAGCTCGAGGTCCACTCCCAGACTCCTGCCGAGTGAGGCGCGGCGGACTCGTACTCTTCTTCCGTAGGCAAGCGCGCGCCGCAAAAGCGCGCATACGCGTCGGCGTCGAACCACGAGACGCAGGTCACCGGGGCCTCGGGGTGCTGCTCGTCGAGCTTGTCCGGACCGCCGCGGTAACCGGTGGCAGCGACAAAGGCGCGGAATTCACGCGCGGTCACCGGCGCGCTGTCCATCCAGAACGGTAACAGTGCTACCTGGTGCCGCGGGCTCTCGTTGTCCGCTGCCTGGGGTGAATCGGCAGAGCCAATCGGCACCGTCCGCCCGGGAAATTCCAGCCGCCGGGCCGCGCGCAGAGGCAGCGGGAGCGGCATGCGGTGCAGGCGGTCTTCGAGCAACGCCGCGATCACCTGGATGTGCTCGGCGTGGTGCAATTCGTGCTGCGCGACGTGACGCAGCAGGAACTCCGGCGGCAGTCCGGGCAGCCGCGGCGGCGCTCGCAGGGCGCAGACCCGCTCGAGAACGTCAGCGAGAAAGCGCCGCACCTCGCGCGGCGGCGGCTGGTCGGTGCGCTGGTCCTTCGGCGTCTGGAATGGATCGAAGAAGGCGTGCCGTTCGTCACCCAGCAGGAAGCGAGCCTGGATGGCAGCGACGTGCCCCGCGTGCCAGCCGACGGGGCTGTACACCTGGCCCGGCCTTTCGGACCAGCGCGCTTCCGGCAGGAGCAAAAGCGCGCGCTCGAGGAACTGGCGCGCGGCAATCAATTCGCTCTCGACCAGACGCCTCGCAGGGATCATAGCGGGCCTACCAGGACGCTGTCGCCGGGGCGAGCAATCGCCACATGGGCTGCAGGGACCTCGCTCCAGCGCGCGCCATCGATCGGTTCGGAGGCCATGCAGAACCCTGCAGCACGAGCGCCCGGAGCGGGAGGCCAGGGGGTGACATAAAGCGAAGCAGGAGACAGTTCGTACGCCCAGCGCGCGCCGACCAGTTGGGCGCCATCGGAGAGCAGGACCGTCGCCACCGCGCTGCGCTGGTGCTGTTCGCAGGCGCGGCGCAGGACAGCGAAGGCTGCGCGCAGGGCCGCACCCAGGCTGTCCGCGCCACGATCGAGAGCGTCGAGAATGAGCGCGAAGATGACTTCGGAATCGCTGTTGCCTTCAATGCTTTCGTAAGCGGCGGAGCCGAGGTGTTCACGCAGCGCCCGCTGCATCCCTTGCCGAAACCCGGTGATGAAGCCGTTGTGCGCGAAGGCGAGCGGCCCGCGCGCGAAGGGCTGCACGTTTGCAATGCTATAGCCGATGCCGGGCGTTGCGCTGCGGACCGCGGCGATCAGGGCCCGCGCGCGCAGCCGCTCGCCCATCCAGCCCAGGTTTTGATCGGCCCAGATGGGCGCTTCGCCGCGGTACACAGCGGGGTCCGGCTTGCCATCGTCGAGCCAGAACGCCGCCCCCCAGCCGTCGGCATTGACTACGCCGGAGGTCATCTCGCGCGGGCGGTAGCTCTGGACGAGCAGCGAGTGCGGCGGCGCCGAGATCAATGTGCCAGGGGCGACAGGCGGACCTGCGTAGGCGAGCATCCGGCACATGAGCTCAAAAGCCTGCGCCGTGGACTCCGCGGGCGCAAGCGATCAAGCGGACTTTGACTTGCCCAACGAGACAACCAGCGCAATTGCGAGGATGCCCAGGATGATCGAGAGCGAGGTGCCGGTTGGCAAGGTCATCCACCGCCACAGCATCATCTTCAAGCCCACGAAAGTCAGGATGGCCGCAAGTCCGGGCTTGAGATAGCGCAGCTTGAGCAGCGCGCCGCGGACCACGAAATAGAGCGCGCGCAGGCCCATCACCGCGCAGATGTTGCTGGAGAAGACCAGGAACGAGTCGTCGGTGACTGCGAAGACGGCAGGAATGGAGTCGAGCGCGAAGACCAGGTCGGCGGTCTCGGCGGCGACGATGGCGAGGAGCAAAGGCGTCGCCAACAGCTTGCCTGCGCGCCGGACAAAGAATTCCGGACCGTCGATGGTGCCGGTCATCGGCACATGCGTGCGCACCCAGCGGACTATGCCGTTGTCGATGGGTAACCGGTCGTCTTCTTCGCTGGTGAAGAGGATTTTCCAGGCGGTGTAGACGAGCACGAAGCCGAAGACGGCGATGATCCAGTGGAGGCGGTGAACCAGCGCCATGCCCGCAAGGATCAGCGCGCCGCGCAGCACGATGGCGCCCAGAACTCCCCAGAAGAGCACGCGGTGCTGGTATTGCGGCGGGATGGCGAAGCTGCGGAACAGCACCACGAAGACGAACAGGTTATCGACCGAGAGCGACTTTTCCAGCAGGTAGCCGGCGAAGAATTCGAGACCCGCCTGGCCCCCGTGGCGCACCCAGATGTAGCCGCCGAAGCCGAGCGAGAGCGCCACCCAGAACAAGCTCCAGCTGAGGGCCTCGCGAAAGCCGGCCTCCTGCTCGCGCTTGCCGGCGATGCGGAGATCGAAGAGGAGCAGCAGAACGACTCCGCAAACAAAGCCGGTCCACAATGCGGGAGAGTTGATGTTGCTCGCGCCGAGATCGGCGGCCGCGATCATTTCTCGCGGCTCCCTCGAGGGGTGGCGCCGCTCTTCTTCTTGAAGAGCAGCCGCACCGGCACGCGCAGCTTGAAGCGCTCGCGGAAACGATTGACCAGGAAGCGCCGGTACGAGTCGTCGACCGCCTGCGGCCGGTTGGTCTGGATGGCGATGGTCACCGGCTGCTCAGCCACCTGGTACGCATAAGAGAAGCGCACCGGATAGCCGTGCCAGAGCGGCGCGGGGTGCTCGTCCTGCATCTCCTGCAGCCAGGTATTGAGCTGCGGCGTCGGGAGCCGCGTGGAGGATTCCGCGTGCAGCTCGATGGCGAGGTCGAGGATCTTGGTGAGCCGCGTGCCCTCGAGCGCGCTGACGAAGAGCAGCGGCGCGAAGTCCACGTGCTGCAGGTGGCGCGCAGCCTCCTCGCGCAGCTTCTTCGCCTCCGCGGGCTTGTCTTGCACCAGGTCCCATTTGTTCACGCAGAGCACGATGGCGCGACCGCGCTCCTCGGCCTGCGCGGCGATGCGCGCGTCCTGCTCGACGCCGAGCTCGCTCGCGTCGGTGAGCACCACCACGACGTCGGATTCCTCGACAGCGCGGAGCGCCTTCTGCGCGGAGAACACCTCGACCCGGTCGATCACCTGGCGCTTTTTGCGCAGGCCGGCGGTGTCGGTGACCACGAAGGTCTTGCCGCCATACTCGAATCGCTCGTCGACCGCGTCCCGCGTGGTGCCCGGCATCGCCGAGGCGACGAAGCGTTCCTCGCCCAGCAGCTTGTTGAGCAACGTGCTCTTGCCGACGTTCGGCCGGCCCAGCACCGCGAGGTGAATGGTGTTCGGGTCGTCCTCGACTTCTTCTTCTCCCGGGTCGGACTTGGCGAAATCCTTGGTCGCCACATCGAGCAGGTCGGAGACGCCGCGGCCGTGCTCGGCGCTCAACGGAAAGACGTCAAAACCAAGCGCGTGCAATTCATTCAGATCGAGGTTGTCGTGGCGCCGGTTGCTATCAATCTTGTTCGCCGCAAGCAGCACCGGCTTGCCGCCCTTGCGCAAAATCTGGGCGAGCTCGCGGTCCGCGCCGGCGATCCCCGCCTCGGCATCGACGACGAAGACGATGACGTCGGCCTCGGCAATGGCGATCTGCGCTTGCTCGCGAACGGCGAGCACCAACTTTTCATTGGTCTTGGTGGTAAAGCCACCGGTGTCCACGGCGCGAAAGTGGCGGCCCTCGTACTCGGCCTCTTGATACTGCCGATCGCGGGTGACGCCCGGGACATCCTCGACGATGGCGATGCGCCTGCCGATGATGCGATTGAACAAAGTAGACTTGCCCACGTTGGGGCGGCCGACGAGCGCGAGGAGAGGGAGCACTCAGGCACTCACCACGGCGAGGTGCCGGCGCGGCCGTACTTCAGTGAAGGGTGCCTGATTCAAGATGCCAGTCTGGGTTCCGTCGAGCGCCATCAGTCCTGTCTTCTCGACGCTCACGCGGACCACGTCGCCGACCTGTGCGTCGCCTTCAAAGTGAGCGGCGACGTTCTCGCGCGTGCGGCCGAAGCGCTTCGGGCCCTGCGCGTTTTCGACCAGCACCTCGACCTCGGTGCCTGTTAGAGCCGCGTGCCGCTGCAGCGTGCGCGCGCGCTGGAGTGCCTGGACTTCCTCGAGCCGCTGGAGCGCCAGCTCGCGCGGGATCTCGGCCCACTCGGTCCCGGACCCTAACTTCAACAACGCTCCCGTATGCGGCCGCGGGCTATAAATGAAAGAAAACAAGCTGTCGTAGTGAGTGCGCCGCAGGAAGGCCAGGTTCTGGGCGTGCTCGTCGTCCGTCTCGCCGGGAAAGCCGCAGATGATGTCGCTCGTCAACGCAACACCGGGGGGCAGCTGCGCAATCCGCGCTTCATATTGCGCGATGGTGTACTTGCGCCGCATCCGCGTCAGCACCGTGTCGGCGCCGTGCTGCACCGGCAGATGGAAGTGCGGCATCAACCGCTTGACCTCGAAGAAGCAGCGCACGAGCTCGGGCGACAGGTCCATCGGGTGACTGGTGGTAAAGCGGATGCGCTGCAGGCCGGGCACTTCGTCCACGCGGCGGATGAGGTCTGCGAAGCTGCAGCCGCCAGAATACGAGTTGACGTTCTGGCCAATCAACGTCACCTCGCGCACGCCGACATTCACCAGCGCCGCGATCTCGCGAATGATCTCCGCATACGGCCGCGAAACTTCTCGTCCGCGCGTATACGGCACGACGCAAAAGGAGCAGACGTTGTCGCAGCCTTTCATGGCGGTGACGAAGGCGGTGGCGCGGCCGCGTGAGCTCTGCGGGTCCGCCTGCGGAAAAACATATTCCTCCGAATCGACCCAGCCAGTCTCGACGCCGCCCTGCTCTGCCAGATCCGGCACGCGCGCGAGCTGGTCGGGGCCGAGCACGAAGTCCACGTAAGGTGCGCGCTGCAGCAGTTTCTCCTTCTCTTGCTGCGCCACGCAGCCGGCCACGCCAATGCGCGTCCCGCGGCTGGCCTTGAGCAGCCGGTAGCGGCCCAGCGCCGAGTAGAGCTTGTCTTCCGCCTTCTCGCGAATGGCGCAGGTGTTGACCAGCACGAGGTCGGCCGACTCCGCAGTTTCGGTCGGACCCCAGCCGGCGCGCGCGAGGGCTTCACCCATCCGCTGCGAGTCGGACTCGTTCATCTGGCAGCCGAATGTGTGAATGAAGTAACGCTTTGCCACGGGGTGCGGGGTATCGCAGAGGGAGCGGGCTCAGTCAATGCAATCACGGCGCATCCACGAGCGATCCGCTGCGGTCGCAGACACTCGCCCCAACCAGCCGCGGCGCCAGATGCCCAGGCGACCCCCGGCGCGAGACATTGCACGGCCCAGGGTGCGCGAAAATCGCGGCCACGGCGCGCGAAACTTTGGTGGTACCCCTCACTCGCACCTTGACTGGGTGCCGCCACCTGCGCCACGGTCCCGCAAACTTCGACGCTGCCGGAGTATGCATGCGCCTGACCATCCTTTCTTCAATCCTCCTCGCCGCCGCCACAGCCGCCTCCGCGCAGGGCCTCGATCGCGACAGCCTGCTGACCGATGCCCCCGCCACACCGGCCAAGGGGACCGTGCGAGTGAGCGGCGGCGGAACCGGCGTCTCTTCCGCCACCGACTCCAGCGGCGCAACCACGGGCGCATCGGGCGTGACCGGCTCAATCTCGTACACGCCCTTCGAGCACGTCTCTGCCGACGTCGGGATCTACACGCAAGTCGGCGCTTCCGGCCCCTCGGCGCGGGTCCGCTACCAACTCTTCTCGCAGGACCAGCTCGGCCTCGATCTTTCCACCGGCGTGCGCTTCAAGACGGTAGGCTTCCACCCCGACGCCGGCGAGGTCGAGTTCCTCATCGCCGCCGGCCGCCGCTTCGGCAAGTTCGAGCTCGTGCTCAACGGCGTCTTCGGCGTCGAGACCAACAACGGCGGCGGCAAGGACCTGGAGGCCAAAGGCTTTGCAGGCTACCGCTTCAACCAAGCCATCCGCGCCGGCATCGACAGCCGCCTGCAGGCCGAGGTCTCCGATCAGGAGGCTGCACCAAAGATCGCCGGGATGCGCGACTACGACCTCACCGCCGGACCGGCTGTCTCCTGGATGATCACGCCGACCATCCAGATTCAAGGCCTGGTCGGCGTCGCGCAGCCCAAGAAGACGAACCTCACTGCGCCCGTCGGCGTCGTCTCCGCCAGCATCGACTTCTAGCGGTTGCTGCCGCTCGGCCACCTCGGCATCGGCTCGCGGCTGCTGGGACCGTACCGGACCCGCTTCGACTGGCGTCTGCTCTATCTCGGCTGCCTGCTGCCGGACCTGATCGACAAGCCGCTCTACTATGCATTGTCGCTCGCGACAGGCCGCCACGGGGCCGCGCTGGGCCTCTTCAGCGGCTCGCGCACGATCGGCCACACGCTGCTCTTCTTCTTCCTGCTCGCGGCGCTATCCTTTGGTTATCGCGGCTTCGCGGCAGTCGCCGCCGGTGTCGCGACGCACCTCTTTCTCGACAACCTGGGCGACCTCTTCGCACCGCAGGCCCCGCTGGAACGGCTGACCGTCGTCGCGCTGGTGTTTCCCTTGCTGGGCGTGCGTTTCCCGGTCGCGCCCTTCGCAGATTTCGCCGACCTCCTGATGCGCGATCTGACCAGCATCTACTCGATTGCGGGTGAGCTGATCGGCGGCGCAATCCTGCTCGCTGCCTGGTTCAAACAAAGGCGTCAATCTTCGTAGCCGGCGCGCCGCATTCCCTTTTCACTTTGGGTCCAGCCGGGCTCGACGCGCACGTGCAGCTGCAGAAAAACCTTGGCTCCCAGCAGCCGCTCGATCTCCTTGCGCGCCAAGGTGCCGATCTCTTTCAGTCGCGATCCGCCCTTGCCGATGATGATGGCCTTCTGGCTGTCCCGCTCGCACAGCACGGTCGCCAGAATGCGCACCAGACCGTGCTTGCCTTCCTCGCGCTCGGTCTCGTCGAACTCTTCAACCAAAACCGCCGTCGAGTACGGCACCTCTTGTTCCGTCTGCCGCAAGATCTGCTCGCGCACCAGCTCGGCGCAAAGCTTCTGCTCGGACACGTCGGTCCAGATCTCCTTGTCGAACATCCGCTCACCTTCGGGCAGGTGCTTGATCAAGGCGGGCAGCAGGCCCTCGACGTTCTGACCGGTCAGTGCCGAGAGCGGATAGATCTCGGTCCAGTCGTACTCGCTCTTCCAGCGCTCGATGAGCGGCAAGAGCTCGTGCTTGCGGACCGCGTCGATCTTGTTGATCACCAGCAGCGTCGGCTTCTTCGCTGCCTTCACCTGGTCCAGCGCCTTGCGCATCGCGGTGTCGATGGCCGGCCCTTGCGCTTCAATCAGGAAGAGCGCGGCGTCGGCGTCGGCCAGCGTCTGCAGCGCCCGATTGACCATGCGCGCGTTCAGCCCGCCCTTCGCGGCGGTGTGCAAGCCGGGCGTGTCGAGCAGTGCGATCTGTGCGTCTTCGAGCGTGAGGATCCCCAGAACCTTGCCGCGGGTGGTCTGCGGTTTCGGGCTGACGATGGCGACTTTCTGCCCGATCAGCCGGTTGAGCAAGGTGCTCTTTCCGACGTTGGGCCGGCCCACGATGGCCACGAACCCTGCTCTGTGGGCCGGCTTTTCGTCAGGCACTAGGGGGCCTTTTCGCTGCGGACGATCTCGAGGGTGTCGAGCTTGGTGGTGGCGTTGCCCGCGCGGCCGATCTGCGGGACGAGCTCGAAGCCTTTGGTGACCTCGCCGAAGATGGTGTGCTTGTTGTTGAGGTGCGGCGTCGCGACTTCCGTGATGAAGAACTGCGAGCCGTTCGTGCCCGGGCCGGCGTTGGCCATGGCGAGCAGGCCCGGCTTGTCGAACTTCTTGCCCGAACCGAACTCGTCCTCGAAGCGGTAGCCGGGGTCGCCGGTGCCGGTGCCGAGCGGATCGCCGCCCTGGATCATGAACTGCGGGATCACGCGGTGGAAGACGGTGCCGTCATAGAGCTTGGCCTTGGTCTTCGCGTGCGTGCGTGGATCGGTCCACTCGCGCGAACCGGTCGCAAGGCCGACGAAGTTGGCGACGGTGATGGGCGCCTCCTTCTCGAACAGCTTGACGACGATGTTGCCGCGGCTGGTGTGGAAGATTGCGTAGAGATCGCCACTGCCCTGCGGGATACCGGAGGTCGACATGATCTGCTCCTTGGAGATGCTCGAGGAAGGTTGCTCAAAAGACGGCGGCGGGCGCTGCGGGGGCGGCTGCACAGGTGGGGTCTGGGTGGCCGCGGCAACGTCGCCGGGCCGGTTGTCCTTGCAACCAACGAGGGCCACAGCGCAGAGGACTGCGAGACCGATGTTCTGCTTGTTCATGCGTTCATTTCTCCCAAAGGGCGCGCACCATAGCCAAAAGAAACTGGGGACACCATACGGATTTCCCGGCAGAAACTGGGACGAGAAGCTGGGACACCCTACGGATTTTCCTCAGAGTCGGTCCTAATGCGTATGGTGTTCCCATCTTGTTCGTATTTCGCGAGGAGAGGGGCCTTCTCCTGGTCGTAGCGCAGGGAGCCGGTCGCGCCAGCTGAGATCAGGGCCCGCTTGTCGGCTGCGTAGCGCAAAGCTTCTTCCGGGTGTGCCCGCAGGAAGTCGCGCAGCCGCGCGTGGTCCCGAAGAATGTCAGGCTGCACCAGGCGCAGATTGAACGCGCCGCGCGGGCCTCGCTTGCGGAAGGCGCCCGGACCGGCGGGCTCGTACTCCGGCAGCCGTGGCAGAGGCGCCAAGCGGCAAATGTCTAAATCGATGATGGGCCTCGCGGCCAGCCCCGGCACGGCCGTGCTGCCGACGTGCTCGATCTCGACGTCTTCGCCGAGCAGCGCGTGCAGCCGCGCGATCTCTTCCGCGGCAAGAACGGACCAGCGCAGGTCACCCTCCTCCAGCGCGACCGGCTCGTCCAGCAGCGCGCGCTCGAGCAGCTCCGGCTGCTCCAGCGCGATCCGCGCCGCCGCCTGCTCCGCCTCTTTTTTGGACTTCCCGATCCCGCGCGCCAACGGCACGCTGTCGAGCCGGGCCTCGATCTCGTACTCGCGCGCGTGAGGCGGACCCAGCGCCGCGATCACGCAGTACTGCGGCGCGCGCCGCCGAGCTTGAAAGAAATGCTGCAGCTCGGTCTTGGGGTCGCGCCCGAGCGCCACTGTTTGCGCGAACAACGGCGCGAGCAGGCGCTCCAGCAACGCTTGCGCCGCCGCCATGCCGCAACTGAGGAAGACCGCCGCCAGCACCGCTTCCAGCGCGTCGGCCAGCCGCGAGGGATTGTCCCCCACCCCGTCGCCACGGCCCACCAGCAGCAGGTCGCCGAGCAAAAGGCTCCGCGCCACGATGGCGAGCGACTCCTCCCGCACCAGCGACGAGCGCAGCCGGGTGAGTTCCCCTTCGGGCGCGTCGGGGAACCGCTCGTAGCAGCGCTGCGCGATGGCCATGCCCAGCACTGCATCGCCGAGAAATTCGAGCCGCTCATTGGAGCGCAGGCTCTCGCGCGAAGGCGGCAACGCGCGCTCGTTGACGTAGCTGGAGCTGCGCAGCGCTTCGAGGGCAAGCTCCGGCCTGAGCGAACCCGCAGGCAGCCCCAAACGTTCGGTCAAGAGCGCGATGCGCTCGTGATCAGGGAGCTGGGCCATGTTGCTCTTGGCGAAGCGCGGCGGCTACAGCCGCGCCGCCTCGTCCGCGATGGTGTACGGGTCGGTCTCGCGCCGGGCGATCCGCAGCGCCAGGTCATCGAGCTGCGCGCCTTGCTTGCCGAGCTTCGCCAACGCCACCCGCATCAGCCGCTCGCGCAGGATCTCGATCAGCTCCGTCCTGGCCCGCAGCTTCTCGCGCTCCAGCAGCTCGCCCGAGGTTTTCAAATATTGATAATGCGCGGCTATCGAATTCCACAATTCGATAATCCCTTCGTCGCGCGAGGCAACGCATTTGAGGATCTGCGTCTCGTAAGGCGCCTGATCGTCGGCACCCAGCATGGCGTGGTTCAGCTCCAGCATCGAGCGCAAGTCGCGCACCGTGCGGTCGGCTCCCTCCCGGTCGCTCTTGTTGACCGCGAAAAGATCAGCCACTTCGAGGATGCCGGCCTTGATGGCCTGGATGTCGTCGCCCAGGCCGGGCACCACCACGACGCAGGTCGTATGCGCGAGCCGGCAGACTTCGATCTCGTCCTGTCCGACGCCCACGGTCTCGATCAGCACCACGTCCTTTCCCATGGCGTCGAGCACGCGGGCGCAGTCAGACGTGGCCCGCGAAAGTCCGCCCAGCTGGCCGCGAGTGGCGAGCGAGCGGATGAAGACGCCGGGGTCGAGCGCGTGGTCCTGCATCCGGATGCGGTCGCCCAGGATGGCGCCCCCGGTGAAAGGACTGCTGGGATCGACCGCGAGCACTCCGACCGTCTTGCCGAGCTTTCTCAGATGAGCCACCAGCCGGTCGACGAGCGTGCTCTTCCCGGCGCCTGGGTTGCCGGTGATTCCGACCAGCTGCGCGCGGCCGGTGTGCGGGAAAAGCGCCTTGAGCTCGGCTTCGGCCGAGGGCTGCGCGTCGTCGATGAGCCGCATCAGGCGCGCGGCGGCGCGAACATCGCCTTGCAACACCCGTTCGGCAAGCGAGGCCGTCATTTCAGTGGCCCTCGCCAGCGCCAATGGTCAAAGCGGCGGTCAGAGCGGCCGCGAGCGCGGGGCGCCCCATCACGCCTTGAGCAGGTCGCGCGCGATGACCAGCCGCTGGATCTCGCTCGTCCCTTCGCCGATGGTACAGAGCTTCACGTCGCGATAAATGCGCTCGACCATGAACTCGCGAGTGAAGCCATACCCGCCGTGGATCTGCACCCCGTTGGCGGCCGCGCGACACGCAGCCTCGCTGGCGAAAAGCTTGCCCATGGCTGCCTCGGTCGTGAACGGCCGGCCCTGATCGCACAGCCAGGCCGAGCGCAACACCAGCAACCGCGCAGCATCCAGCTCGGTGGCCATGTCGGCCATCATCCAGCGCAGCGCCTGAAAATCGCCGATGCTCTGCCCGAAGGCCTTGCGATCCTTCGAGTAGGCGATGGATTCCTCGAGCGCCCCGCGGCCTAGGCCCACGCTGAGCGCGCCGATGGTGATGCGGCCCTTATCGAGGATCTGCAAGGTGTCGATGAAGCCGCGGTTCACCTCGCCGATGCGCATGCCGTCGTCCACGTAGACGTCTTCCATCACCAACTCCGCCGTGTCCGAGCTGCGCATGCCGAGCTTCCCGTGCAGCTGCCGCTGCGAGAAGCCTTTCTGTCCCTTTTCGAGCAGGAAAGCGGTGATGCCTTTTTGCTTTTTCTCCGGCTCGGTGAGCGCGAGCACCACGAAAGTGTCGCCGACTGACCCCTGGGTGATGAACATCTTCGAGCCGTTCAGGACCCAACCCGCGCCCTTGCGGACAGCGGTCGAGCGCAGCCCCGCCGCGTCCGAGCCCGAGCCCGGTTCAGTCAGTCCCCAGGCCGCGAGCTTCTTTCCGGACGCGATGTCGGGGATGAACTTCTGGCGCAGCTCATCGCTGCCGAAGCGGAGCAGATGGCTGGTGCCGAGCCCGTTGTGCGAGGCGACCGTCAGCGCGAGCGAGCCGTCCCAGCGCGCGATCTCCTCCACCACCACGGCAATGGAGACGGCATCGAGCTGTGACCCGCCCAGTTCCTCGGGGACCGCCATGCCCAGCAGGCCCAGCTCGCCCAGCTGGTGAACCACCTCGATGGGGAAGCGCTCGTCGCGGTCCCACTCAGTCGCGTGCGGCTTGACCTCGCGCACGCAGAAGTCACGCACCATCGCGACCAGCTTGCGCTGGCTCTCATTCAACTCGAAGTCCATGCGTCTCCCGAAAAGATTACCTGCGCAAGGTGAGCTCGCCGGCGGCGAGCGGCTCGGGATTCTCGGCTTCTTCCGACTGCCGGTAAATCCAGATATCGATCGTATGCTTGCCAGGCGACAGCTCCGCAAACCTTTGCTGCTGCCGCTTGCCGATTTCCATGCCGAGCTGATCCTCGTCATTGGGCAGCGCTGGGTCAAAAAGGAGCTGGGCGCGCTTCGTCCCGTCGATCCAGAGATCCTGCCAGACCTCGCCCGCCTTGTTGGGCCCGACCTGGTGCGCGAAGTAGCAGCGCGCGAACATGGGCTCGTCGCCCGAGAAGATGTTCCGCAGGGCGCCCGCCTCCTCCTTGCCGCGCGCAAGCTCCCTGGTAGAAAAGACACAGTTCCCGTAGCCGCCGCTCGACTGCACGCGCTTCAGCGGCGCGGCCGGCGCCCCCGGATAGATCCAGCCCTTGGCCGGCACCCGCCAGGCGCCCGGGAGGTTGACGTTGCGCTGCCAAAGGATCAAGCCGGCCGCACCCAACGCGAAGATGCCGGCACACGACCCGAGAATCACGCCCAGCCATGCCTTCGATGAACGCTGGGAAACCACGGGCGGCGGGGCCCGGCGCACTTCGGGTCGAGCTGGTGCTGAACGCCGGGTCGGCCGGCCCGGGGTCTGCGGAGCGGGGGTCGCCGACGCGGGCGTGCGTTTGAATTGCGAAGCCTGCGGCGGCACAGCGCGGGGCGTCGGACGCAACGCAGGACGGGGCGGCGGGGCGGCGACCTCAGGCTCCTGCAACGGTGTTGGCGGCACCCCCAGCGGCGCGGAGGCCATGGTGGGCGAAGTCGTCTGCTTGCCACCGAGCTCGCGCGGCAGCGCATCGAGCGCGTCGACCAGGTCCTGACAAGTCTGGTGCCGCGCGGACGGCTGCTTCGAGCACATCTTCTCAACGAGCTGTTGGATGCGCCCGTCGACCTCGATGAAGTCGGCCAGCGACGGCAGCGGGCTCTTCACCTGCATCAGCATCACGTCCACTTTGCTCTTCGCCTCGAACGGCCGGCGGCCGGTGAGCAGGTGGAACGCGGTGATCCCGAGCGAATAGATATCGGTGCGCCCGTCGATGGGCTGCCCCATGGCCTGCTCGGGGCTCATGTAATAGGGCGTGCCGAGGACGGTCTGGCCGGTGAGATCTTTTTTCGCGTCCGTCGCCTTGGCAATACCGAAATCAAGGATCTTCGCGTCGCCATTGGCCGCAATCATCAGGTTGGCCGGCTTGATATCGCGATGAATGACGTTGTTGGCGTGCGCTTTCCGCAAGCCTTCCGCGGTCTGGCGCATGATGGACACCACCTGGCGCGCGCTCATCGGACCCATCTTCAGCGCGCTGTCGAGCGGCTTGCCCTCGAAATACTCCATCACGATGTACGGATCGGAGCCGTCTTCTCCCGAGTCCGAGCCGACGATCTCGTAAATCTGGATGATGCTGGGGTGCATGATCTTCGCGAGAACCTGCGCTTCGCGCCGGAATCGCTCGACGTACCGGGGCTCGCGGTGGGTCAACACCTTGATGGCGACGAATCGGTCGAGCGATGGATCGGTCGCTTTATAGACGGCGCCCATTCCTCCGGCCCCGAGCATCACCGGATCGCGATAGCGACCGAACGATGGAATCGGCTGGCCCCCGGGTTCGGACATAGGGTCCTTATACCGCAAGAACTTTGCGAGGGAGGACCTGCGAGAAAGCCCACGCCGCACAGACGAGAAGCGCTGCGTAGCGCAGGCCCACCGTCGGCCAGAAGAGCGTGTCGCGGAACCAGCGCACCTGTTCCCAGGCGCGGTCGGACTGCAGGTGCAGAAAACTGAACGACACCACGTAATCGGCCACGGCGATGCAGGAGACGGCGGTGGCAAGAATCGTGGGGGCGGCCGCCAGCGAAAGGAGCAGCACCACCCAGAGCCAGTATTGCGGCGAATAGACCTTGTTGACGGCGAAGAAGATGCAGATCAACGCGCAGGCGGCCTTCATGGCGTCGAGGCGGCGGGTGCGCAATTCCAGGAACGCGATGGCGCCGGCCGCGGCCAGCGTCACCAGGGCCGAGACGGTATTGGCCGTGGGCACGGAGCGGCGCGCATCCCAGCCTGCTATCAGGTAGAGGCTGGGCTCGATGTCGCGCACGCGGTTGTAGCGAAAGAATTCAAGCCAATTGTCGCGGGCGAGGAGCGCGAACGGCAGGTTCAAGAGCAGTGTCACGCCGCAGAAGATGGCGAAGAGTTCGAGAGAGCTTCGCAATCTTTTCCGCAATGCGACCAGCAGCAAGATGCCGAGCACCAGCACGGGAAAGAATTTGGTCCAGACGGCGACGCTGAGCACGACTGCGGCCCAGCGGTCCCTGCCGCGCGCCCAGAGCCAGACGCCCAGAGCGAGTGGCAGGATGCCAAAGAGATCCCAATTGAGACCTGCGTAAACGATCAGCGAGGGAGACGCAGCCCAGATCCACGGTGACGCCCAGGGCATGGAGCAGAGCAGCCAGAGCGTGCCCAGCGCGCACAGCGAAAGGCCGGCGAAAGTGAGCGCGAAGTAGCCGGGGGTCCTGGGCAGAAGCAGGCTCGGCCACCACATGCCGAGGCCCAGCAGCACCGGATATTCGATCTTGTCCTCGAGATAAGGCAGGCGGTGGCGCGTGGCGCCGCGATCCTCGTGGAGCGCGATGATGTCTGAATAGGCGAGCGCCCCGAATGCCCAGGTCCGGTAGCCCCAGGGCGATGGATGACTGTTGCCTTGCGCCGTGCGCGCGTAGGCGACCGTCAAAAGCGCAAGACAGAGGGCGGCGGGCAGCCAGAAGCGGCGGGCGGTCGCCGTGCGGTCGAGCGGTGTCTCCATGAGCATCGCCATGAGCATCGATCGTGACACGGAAGAGTCGCGCGGGGTAGTTCCGGGCGCCCGGGGTGGTTACGCTACCGGTATGCGCACAGGTCTTGCTCTACTTCTCCTCTGCTGCGCCTGCGGTCGCGCGGACCGCGGAGCCGCGGCGGGCGGCCCCACGGGACGCAGCGACGCCCAGGGCACGTTGCAAGGGCGGCCATTCACCGCCAGCGATTCGCTCAGCTACGTCGGTACTGACGCGGCCGGCAACTCGTTCCTGACCGTCTGGGTGTCTTCATTCCCCAGCGCTTGCGGCCTCGCGTCGCAAAACGCGGGCATCCCCAATGCCTCGGTGCTGGTGTTGAACCTGCAAGGACAGCGCTCGGCCGCCACGCAGCCGGGCGTGTACACGATCGGCGCTGCGCCCGAAGGCCGGACCGCGCAAGCAGCGGCGCTGCGCACTGACGAGACCTGCCGCGCCACTCCGCTGGCCGTCGGCGCCGCGTCGGGTACGGTCACCATCGCCAGCATCGGCGCGAGCGGCGCCAGCGGCACCTTCGACCTGCACCTTGGAGACGACCGCATCTCTGGCGGCTTTGAGGGAGTCGCCTGTCCCGCCGCGCCGCTGTCGGCGCGCGCGCCAGCAACCAGCTGCCGTGTGCGCTGACGTTTCAGACCGGCGTGACGCTGCGGCGCTTGGGACTCACCGGACGTTGCCGGCGGGCCGCCGCGTCGAACCGTGCAATGATCTCCGCGCGTAGCCGATCGCCGGGGACGATAGAATCAATCACCTGCTCGGAAGCGAGCTTGAAGATATCGATATCGGCTTTGTAATCGTCG
This sequence comes from Deltaproteobacteria bacterium, assembly GCA_025358085.1. Classification (GTDB taxonomy): domain Bacteria; phylum Myxococcota; class Myxococcia; order Myxococcales; family 40CM-4-68-19; genus JANYKT01. Next base: position 33,684 of record JANYKT010000114.1, read on the forward strand.
CGCAGCTTCTGCACATAAGCAGCGCGCTCGGCCTCGGGCTTCTCGGCAATCTTGTTCGCATAGACCGCATTGACGGCTGCTTCCGGTCCCATCACCGCGACCATGGCCTGCGGCAGGGCGATGGTCGCATCGGGCTCGAACGCCGGCCCGCCGAAGGCATAGAGCCCGGCGCCATAGGCTTTGCGGATGATCACGCAGAGCTTCGGCACCGTCGCCTCGCTCACCGCCATGATCATCTTCGCGCCGTGGCGGATGATTCCTTCTCTCTCTACCTTGGTGCCAATCATGAATCCCGGGACGTCGGGTAGATAGAGCAGCGGCACACCGAATGCGTCGCAGAGGGTAATGAACCGCGCCGCCTTGTCGGCCGAGTCGACGAACAGCACTCCTCCCTTGTGCTTGGGCTGCGACGCGACGACACCCACCGGCCGGCCCTCGATGCGGGCGAAGCAGGTAATGACTTCGGGCGCGAACAGTTTCTTGATTTCGAAGAGCGAGTCCGCGTCGACCAGCTCCTTGATCAGCGCGAACATATCGAAGAACTTGTTTTGATCGGGAGGGATGATCTCCTCGAGTCGCTTGCCGGACGCGGCCGGCGCGATGGGCTGTGCAATCGGGATTGGTAAACTAAAGTTCCCCGGCAGATATCCCAGGTAACGCTTGCCGGCCTCGATGGCCTCCTGCTCGGTCTTGACCAGCACGTCCCCGCAGCCACTGACCGCGCAGTGCATGCGCGCCCCACCCAACTCCTCCAGCGAGACTTTCTCACCGATGACCATCTCGGCCATACGCGGTGAGCCGAGGTACATCGATGCATTCTTGTCGACCATGACGACGATATCGCAGAAGGCCGGGATATAGGCCCCGCCCGCTGCGCTGGGTCCGAAGAGCAGACATACCTGCGGCACCAGTCCACTCAGCTGGCATTGCAGAAAGAAGATGCGGCCTGCACCGCGGCGACCCGGGAACATCTCCAGCTGGTCAGTGATTCGAGCGCCGGCGCTATCGACCAGATAGAGCATCGGGCAGCGGGCCTTGAGCGCCTGCTCCTGGATGCGGACAATCTTTTCCACCGTACGGCGTCCCCACGAGCCCGCCTTGACGGTGCTGTCATTGGCCATCAGCGCCACCAGCCGTCCGGCAATCTTGCCCAGTCCGGTGATCACGCCATCGGCGGGAAGGTCCTTGTCGGAAGCGTTGGCGAGCGCGCCGTCCTCGATGAAGCTGCCTTGATCGAGCAGGAGCCGGACGCGCTCCCGGGCGAAGAGCTTGCCGGTCTCGGCATTCTTCTGGTGGTACTTGGGCGCGCCGCCCTGCTCGACTCGCGAAAGCTCCGCTTTGACCTTGTCGTCGAATGCCATGGGGCGCGGGTCTTAGCAGCAACCGGTCGCGGCTGCAGCAAGCGGTTGGTCGCGCTTGCCGGCGGCGCTCTAGGCGACGTGGTCTGGGAGTTCGTCGAACTGGACCAGGGACTTGAACGACGAGTAGCGCTGGCGGACATCAGCGAGCGAGAGCGTGCGCAGGCGGTCGAGCGAGAAAGCTTCGACGGTGAAGGAAGCGATGGTGCAGCCCATGACCACGGCCTGCCGCAGCGAGCGGACGGAGCCGTCCTCGAGCCGGTCGAGCAGTCCAAGGAAGCCGCCCGCAAAGGTATCGCCGGCGCCGGTGGGATCAATGACCTCGGACAGCGGATATGCGGGCGCATAGAAACTCTCGTCGCGCGAGACCAGTAAGGCTCCATACTCGCCGCGCTTCACGACCACCGCGCGCGCGCCGAGACGCAGTATCGCGGCGGCGGCGCGCATGACATTCGATTCGCCGGCGAGCTGCCGCGCTTCTCCATCATTGACCATCAAGACATCGACGCGCGGCAAAAGCTTCAGCAGCGTCTCGCGCTTTGAAGTGATCCAGTAATTCATCGTATCGGCGCAGATGAGCTTCGGCCGCACCACCTGGTCCAGCACGCGCAGCTGCAATTCAGGATCGATGTTGCCGAGGAAAATGCGTTCAGCCGCGCGCGCCCGCGCATCGAGCTTGGGCTGGAAATGCTCGAAGACATTGAGTTGCGTATCGAGTGTCTGCGCGACGTTCAGGTCGTAGCCGTATTTGCCTTTCCAGCGAAAAGTCTTCCCGGTCACCTTTTCGAGGCCATCGAGCGCGACTCCGCGCTCTTTCAAAAACTCGAGCTGCTCAATCGGAAAGTCGTCGCCCACCACCCCCACCACTGACACCTTGGTCAAGAGCGAAGCACTGGCCGAGAAGTAGGTGGCGCTGCCGCCGAGCACGTTTTCCCGGGCACCAAAAGGGGTCTCGACCGAGTCCAACGCGACGCTTCCGACAACGAGCAGGGACATATCAGCTCCGGTACCGATCGCCGAGCAGCAGCGAGAGCCGCTCGCGAGCGGCTGCGGGGATCTGCGAAGGCGTGGTCATCACCGCGTGGTCGAGCGCGTGCGCGCAGTCGCACGCGCCGCGGTCGAGCCGGCTCAAGGCCAGCGCGGCCGCGCGCAGCACGTCGCGCGCAATGGCGACGTTGCTCTTCATGGTCTCGACCACCTGCGCGACGCTGACGCTCTCGTGGGCGTCGTGCCAGCAGTCGTAATCGGTGGCGAGCGCGATGGTGCCGAAGCAGAGCTCGGCTTCGCGGGCGAGCCTGGCCTCGGGCATCCCGGTCATGCCGATGACGTCCACATGCCAGCTCCGGTACAGCTCGCTCTCGGCGCGCGTGGAAAACTGCGGGCCTTCGATGCACAGATAAGTTCCGCCCGCGTGCACGGTGGCGCCGGCCGCGAAACAGGCCGCCTTCAAGTGGTCATGCAGGTGCGGGCAGACCGGGTCGGCAAAGGCGACGTGCGCGGCCACCCCTTCGCCGAAGAAGGTGCGCCGCCGCTCGAAGGTCCGGTCGATGAACTGGCGCGGCAGCACCAGGTGGCCGGGCGCGATCTCTTCGCGCATCGAGCCCACCGCGCTGACCGAAATGAGGTGCGTGACGCCCAGCTGCTTCATGCCGTGGAGATTGGCGCGGTAGTTGATTTCGCTGGGGCTGAGCCGATGACCTTGCCCGTGCCGGGGAAGAAACACCAGGTCCTGATCGCCGAGGCTGCCTAGCACAAAAGCACAGCTGGGGTCGCCGAAGGGTGTCTGCACCGTTTCGCGGCGCACGTCGTGAAGTCCAGGAAGATCGTAGAGACCGGATCCGCCGATGACGCCGAGAATGGCCAAGAGACGCTCCTCCAGAAAAGCCGCTCGCCGCAGCGGCGCGCGGATTTGCCATGAGACAGCGGCAAAATCAACCATCCGTTAAAGTGCGCCGCCATGGACTTCTACTACGGTCGGATCTCCGGGAACTCGTCGCGCGCCGCCTTCGGCCTCTACGAGTCAGGCGCACCGTTCGTTCCTCACCTGCTGGACACGCGCGCAGGCGAGAACAAGGCCGCGACTTATCTGGCGGTCAATCCGATGGGTAAAGTGCCTGCGCTCGTCGACGGCGAATTCCGGCTCTGGGAGTCGAATGCCATCAATCTCTACGTGGCCGAGAAGCAGGGGCGGCTCATTCCCAACTCGCCCGAGGGCCGTGCGTCGATGATGCGCTGGCTCTTCTTCCAGGCGTCGCACGTCACGCCGGCCTGCGTGCAGTATTTCCGCGCGAGCCATGCGCGCGTGCTCGAGCACTATGGCCTTGCCGCCGATCCGCCGGCAGCCGAGGCGGCGCACAAGGAGCTCTCGCGGTATCTGCCCGTGCTCGAGGCGGCGCTTCCCGGGCGCGATTTTCTCGAGGGCGCCTTCTCGCTGGCGGACATCGCCTATGCGCCGCACTTGTGGCTGGTCCGCGAGAGCGGACTTGACCTTTCGCCGTGGCCGCTGGTCTCGGCCTGGCTGGACCGGACCCTGGCCCGGCCCGCCTGGCAGAAGGCCGCGGCGCTCATCTTCTGAGCGCTGCGGTCATAAGGATGTCCGGCAGATCCGCTTTGCAACGCCGGAGCCATTCAGTTGCGACCCGCGGCTGTCGAAAGGTTCAATTCAATTCAATGCCCGGAGAGGAAGTCGGCGACGAAGCGGGTGGCCGGCGCCGCTCGAAGTTCATCCGGCGTCCCCAATTGCACGAGCGCGCCGTTCTCGAGCACGGCGATCCGCTCGGCCAGCGCGCAGGCATCGCCCGCGTCGTGCGTGATCAGGAGCGTCGGCAGCGCGAGCGTGCGCAGCCGCGCCGCGAGGAAGTCGCGCACCTGTCGCCGCGCGCCCACGTCCAGCGCGGCGAGCGGTTCGTCGAGCAGCAGCGCCTTCGGTTCAGCCGCCAACGCACGCGCGAGCGCCACTCGCTGCCGCTCTCCTCCCGACAGCGCCGCGGGCCTGCGACCGGCCAGGTGCGCGACTTCCAGCGATTCGAGCAGCGCCAGGGCGCGCGCCGGACGGCTTAGGCCCCGGGGCATGCCGAACTCGACGTTCGCCAGAACCGAGAGGTGCGGGAAGAGTGCGTAGTGCTGCGGGACGTATCCGAGGCGACGCTGCTCGGGCGGCAACTCGATGCCGCGCGCGGTATCGAGCAATGGAACGCCGTCGAGCGCGATGCGCCCCCGCGCGGGCCCGAGCACCCCCAGCAGCACGCGCAGAAGCGAGGTCTTGCCCGCGCCATTTGGACCCACCAGCGCGAGAGGACCGGAGGCGATGGAAAAGTGCGCGCGCAGAGGGAGCGGCCCGATGCGCGCGTCGAGATCGACCTCCAGCATCAGCGCGGCACGCGGGGGGCGCCAAACAGCGCCGGACCACCGGAGCGGACAATCAGCAAGAGCACGAACGCGGCCAGGACCAGCAAGAGCGAGAGCGACTGCGCCGCGCCCAGGTCCGACTCCATCGCGGTGTAGATGGCGAGCGGCAGCGTCTGGGTGCGGCCGCTCAGGTTGCCGGCGAACATGAGCGTGGCACCGAACTCGCCGAGCGCGCGCGCCCACGACATCGCAGCGCCGCTCACCAGGCCGGGGAGTGCGAGCGGCAAGGCTACCCGGGCAAAGCTGCGCAGCGGCCGCGCGCCGAGCGTGCGTGCGACCAGCAGCAGCTCGGTGTCCACGCGGCGGAATGCGGCCGTCCCTGCCTGGAGGTAAAATGGCGCGGAGACAAAAACCTCGGCCAGCACGACGGCCGCGGTGGTGAAGGCGAGTTGCAGGCCAAGCCCGCCCAGCAAGCCTCGGCGGCCGAATGCGAGCAGGAGCGCGAGGCCTGCCACCGCGGGTGGAATCACCACGGGGAGCTGCACCGCGGTCTCCACCGCGCGCGCGAGCCGGCTGGTGCTGCGCGAGAGCAGCCACGCGAGCGGAGTGCCGAGCGCGACCACGATGGCGAGGCTGGCGGTGGTGGTGAAGAAGCTGAGCCGCAGCGCCGGTCCCACCAGCGGCGCGCGCAGGCCGAGCAGAATCTCGCTTGCGGAAGTCGTGACGAAAAGCGCGACCACCGGCAGCGCGAGGAAAAGAACCAGCAGCGCCGCCGCCGCGCCGAAGCCGAGCTTGAACAGGCTCATGGCGGGAGGAAGCCGTGCCGCGAAAGCGTCGCGCGGCCGCGCGGGGAGAGGACGAGCCGCAAGAAGTCCGCGGCGAGCCCGGGTTGCGGGGCTGCTTTTAGCTGCGCGATTGGATAGACGGCGAAGACATTGTCCGCGGCTGCGATGCGCGTCGCACGCACCCGGGTGCCGCCCGCGATCGCGTCGGTGCGGTAGACGATGGCTGCGTCCGCTTCCCCCAGCGCCACCTTGGCCAGCACCTGCCGCACGTTGAGTTCGCGCGAGACCACCTGCGCCTCGACGCTGCGCCGGAAGGCGGCGCCGCGCTTCGCGAGCATGCGATCGCTGTAGGCGCCGACGGGCACCGCCTTGTCGCCCAGCACGATGCGCCTCGCCCGCGGCAGATCGTCGAGCGCGAGCGGCGGCGCGTTCCCGGGCACGATCACCACCAGTTCATTGCGCGCGAAGACAGCGGGCGCGAGCACCAGCGTGTGCCGCGCGAGACTGTCCATCTGCACCTCGTCGGCCGACGCAAACAGGTCTGCCGAGGCGCCGTGATCGAGCTGCGTGCGCAGCTCCTGGCTGCCGCCCAGATCGAGCCGCACCTTCGCGCTCGGGTGCTCCTTCTCGAAGAGCGCGCCCAGCTCTTCGAATGATTCTTTCAAGGATGCTGCGGCAAAGACCACGACGTCGCCCGCCAGGAGCGCGGCCAGCAAGAGGGCCATCACGCGGCGACCACTTCCGCCCTGCCCGCCTGGTAGCCCTTCAAAGCTTTCAAATCGCGCTGGAAGTTGCGGCTGCGCAAAGACGCGAGCAGGCGGCCGATACGCTCGTCGTCGAGGGCGCCCGCGGGGAGGACCAGATCGAAGCGCTCCTCGCTGAGCGGCAGGAACTGCAGGCCGAAGGTGTCAGCCGCGCCGCGGGTGGCGATGCCGGCGTCGGCCGCGTCGAGCGCGATGGCTTGCGCGACGGCGTGGTGGCCGCGCGCGAGCAGGTCGTAGCCGCGCACCGTGCGGACGCGCGACTTGCGCAGCAGCGCGTCCAGCAGTTTGCGCGCGCCGGCCCCGGGCTCGCGATTGACGATGCGCACGTCGCTGCGCGCGAGATCGTGCGCGGACCGGACTCCGCGCGGATTGCCTTTGGCGACCACGAAGCCCAGCTCCCAGCTCGAGAGAGCCACGAGCGACGAACCGGGCAGCACGGCGCGGGCAAAGGGCGCGTTGTACTCGCCTGAGGTCTCATCGCGAAGGTGAATGCCGGCGAGGTGTGCTTCGCCGCGCGCGACGGCCGCGAGCGCCGACTCGCTGGCGGCGTGCAGCCAGGTCAGGTGAGCGCGGGGATGGTCTTCGCTGACGCGGGCCGCGAGCAGGCCCAGCGCGGGGTCGCAGCCCAGCACCAGCAAACTGCCGCGCAGGGATTCGAGGCTGCGCAGCGGCATCGCGCGGACGCGGCGGCCGCGGTGCGAGTCGAGCAGCGCATCGGCGGGGCGGTCGTCGGCCACCGGATGGGCTACCCAGCGGTCGCCGACCTGCGCGAGAGCGACGCGGGCTCCGGAGGGCCGAGCGTCGCCTCTCTCCGCGCCCGGCGGGCCGGCGAAGTCGGCCGGCAGCAGATCCTCATCACCAAGGGAGAAAAGATCCTCGACGCGGCACTCAAGGGCGCGCGCGAGCTTGAGCGCCACGGAGGTCGACGGCACACTTCGGCCGTGCTCCAGCCCGCTCAACGTCTGGCGAGAGAGCCCGGCGAGAGCGGACAACTGGCCCTGTGAGAGGCCCCGCAAGAGCCGTCGTACCTTCAGGTCGCTGCGCAGCATGAGGCGTTGATGTCGCGCGAGCTTGACTGATTGTCAAATGCGCTTGACATTCAAGCCGCTTCAATTGAATCAAGAATGGGATGGCGGGGGGCATTGAATTGATTGAGCCCGCTCTCTCTCAGGGCGCCGGCGCCTTCTTTTCGCGGTCGGCGTACCGGCGAGCCAGGTCCAGATATCTGCGGTACACTTGATTGTCAGGGTCGCGTTGGAGGGCCACTTCGATGTCGGCAATCGCTTCTTCGAACCGATGGGTCTGGAGCAACAGCAGACCATAGGCATTGTGAGCGTCGCCGGTGTCGAGGTGTTGGGCGGCGAATCGAAGATGCCCTTCCGCCTCCGCAAGCCTTCCTTCTCGGAGTAAAACGAACCCGAGGCCCGAGATGGGCGATCCCCATCGAAGGCGACGCCGCGAGCGCTTTTTGCAGATGCGCTTCCGCGCCCGGCAGATCGCCCTCTTCCACGGCGAGTCGGCTCAGGTTGTTGTGGGCCATGAATGAATTCGGGTTCCTGCTGAGCACCAGGTCCAATAGGTCGCCGACGAGCGCCACACCTGGCACTGTTGGGAGGTGGCGATGCCGAGACCGAAGAGCAGAGCCATGGCGAGGGTCCCCGCGGCGAGCGCTAGCCTTGGCCGGTCCATCCGGGCTCGCCTGGCCAGCGCGTCCAGTCCGCCAACGATTCCCACCGAAAGCGCGATTGAAGGGAGGTAGCTAAAGCGATCTGCGGCGAGTTGAGCACCAAAGCGGACCACTCCGGCCACCGGCGCGAGGAGCCCGAGGAACGCCGCCCAGCAGGCCAGCCACCCGGGGGCGGCACGGCGCCGGACCACAAGCAGTGCGGTTACCGCCGCGACGAACAGACCGCAGCCAATGAATTGCAGCGTGTACGGCGCAAGATCGATTGGCCGCTCGGAATAGGTCAGGCCAAAAGGGATGACGGTCTTTCCCAGAAGCAGTGCGATCGAATAGGCAGCAAGCCCAATCCCTGCCGGCCCATCACCCTGATCCGAGAACGGACCTGTCGCGGCCTTGGCGTGGATGGCTAGACCGCCGGCCACCATCGCCAATACGAGCAGAGGCAGCGGCGAGAGCAGTTCCTGCCGCGAAGGAGACGTCCACTTTCTCCTCCACGCCGACAAGAGAAGGAGGACGAAGGGAAGCGCCAGCGCGACGGGCTTCGCAGCCACCGACAGTCCGAACAGCGCGGCGGCAGCGAGGCACCAGAGGGCTCGGCGGCGCGGGTTGCCCTTCCCGTCCTCCACGCGCAGCCAGGCGAGCACGCACAGCAGGCCGAAGAAGGTCGCCAACACATCGGCGCGCGCGCTGACCCAGGCGACCGCCTCCACGCGCAAAGGATGGAGCGTGTAAAACAAAGTCGCGAACAAGGTGAGGGCTGGACGTTTGGGCCACAGCGACCTGAGGAGCAAGAGAAGGAGCAGCCCGTTTGCGACATGAAAGACGATCGAAGTTAAATGAAACCCATGCGGCTGCAACCCCCAGAGCAGATAGTCAAACGCATAGCTCATCCAGGTAACGGGCCGATATTGCCCAATGGAGAAGGTCGTCCACATCCATTCGAGTTGCTTCCACCCGAGGCCGCGCCACTCCTTCTGCTGCAGCAATGCCGCCGCGTCATCCCAATCGAGGAACTCGTTGCGCAGCGCCGGAGCGAACGCCACTGCAGCGGACAGCAGCACGAGCAGAGCGCTCGCCCAGGGTCCCGGATGCGGTCGCTCTTTCCACGGGGTAGTCCCCACGCGCCTCACCGCCCGGCCTTCTTTCATAGGTCGCGCAGACTTTAGGAACTGCACGTCTCACGACCCTTCACTGTGACGGCGACCGCTGCGAGAGACGGCGCCCGGAAAACGACCGTCGCATGCCACGTTTCCGCCCGCACCTTGTTCATAACCAGCGCTTGGCGTCGCGCCCTCGTCGACGACAAGGGCCAGATCGATTGTCTGTGGCAAATCGCGCTGGCGTTCGTCGAACGCGACGCATGAGCGTTGAAGCCGGGGCTGCCCTTCGGCCCCTCCACCTCAGCTCTTCGAGCCGATTGTCAGGATTTGCGCCTCGACCCGAACATGAACCGGCTCGTCATTGTCCCAAAGGAGATCGCGACATTCAAGCGGGCCAAACAGCGCGCAGCCGACGTCGTGGCAGACAAGATCCACCGAGTGCCCGAGCCCCGACTGCAAGAAGGAGCGGTCGATGCCGCTCGCCACTAACTCGTCTCGGCCAGCTGCGCGATGCCACCTCGCGCGGACCCGCGCGATCTTTCGCTGCGCTTCGTCGTGCAGCGCTCCGTGACCCCTCTGGCACGTTCCCCGCGTCGTGATTGCGTGAGGTTGATAGAGGTAAACGGAGCTTGCCAGGGTACTGAGTCCCATTCACACGGCAGGGGTCCCGGATCAGTAGAATCCTGTATTGCGCACCATGCAGTCACACCGGAGTTAGAAGCGTGGGCGGCGGGGTGTTGAAGTCTCACCGGAGCAGCGTTTCGTCAATTTTGACCAGCTCCGTACTTTCAGGTCGCTGCGCAGCATAGGCGTTGATGTCGCGCGGGCTTGACCTGGTTGTCAACTGCGCTTGACCATTCAAGCCTGCTTCAATTGTACCCGTATCGCTTGACGAACCAGGTCTTTACCAACTGCGCGAGCGCGGCGTAGGCGAGCAGGATGAAGAACAGCCAGACGAAGAAGATGCCCGGGAGCGGCACCATTCCAATGGACCTGCCAAAGGCGGTGAATGGAATCACGATACCAACCGCCATCACCGCGAGGGTGGCGAGCGCGAGCGACGGCGCGGGGCTGCTCTGGAGAAACGGGATCCGGCGGGTGCGGATCATATGGACGATGAGAGTCTGCGAAAGCAGGCCCTCGACGAACCAGGCCGATTGGAAGAGCGCCTGGTGCTGGGGTGCGTTGGCCTTCAGCGCGAAGAAGAGCAAGGCAAAGGTGACGTAATCAAAGACCGAGCTCACCGGGCCGAACCAGATCATGAAACGGCGGATATCGTCGATGCGCCACTTGCGCGGCTTGAGCAGGTATTCGTCGTCTACGCGATCGAAGGGGATGGCGAGCTGCGAAAAGTCATAGAGCAGATTCTGGGTGAGGAGCTGAATCGGCAGCATGGGCAGGAAGGGCAAGAAAGCGCTCGCGCCCAAGACGGAGAACATGTTTCCGAAGTTCGAGCTGGTGCCCATCTTGATATATTTGGTGATGTTGCCGAAGACGCGCCGGCCCTCGAGAACGCCGTCTTCCAGCACCAGCAGATCCTTCTCCAGCAGGATCAGGTCAGCGGACTCCTTGGCGATGTCGACCGCGTTATCGACCGAGATCCCCACGTCGGCGGCGCGCAAAGCCGGAGCATCATTGATTCCGTCACCCATGAAGCCGACCACATGGCCATTGCGCTGCAGCGCCCGGACCACCCGCTCCTTGTGCGCGGGCGAGAGCCGGGCAAACAGATTCGCTTCCTCCACCAGCTTTGCCAACTGCTCGTCGGTCGCGGCCTCGACGTCGTTTCCGAGCACCACGCGGCCGACCGAGAGACCGACATCGCCGCAAATCTTTTTAGCCACGATGTCATTGTCGCCGGTGAGCACCTTGACGTGGACGCCGTGCTTTTCCAGCGCCGCGAGCGCTATGTGCGTAGAGACTTTCGGCGGGTCGAGGAAAGCCACATAGCCGCGCAGCACCAGGTCCTGCTCGTCCTCCTTGGAGAACACGCTGCGGTTCGACGGCACGTCCTTGTAAGCGACAGCCAGGACGCGAAAGCCCTGCGCCTGCAGTAGGTCCAGCTCGCCGACCAGATCGGGAAGCAGCAGCGGATCCAGCGCCTCGATCTCGCCATTGACCTCCACCCGCCCACAGCGCTTGAAGACGGACTCCGGCGCTCCCTTGGCAATCAGCTTGCGTGTCCCATTGACGTCGAGCACCACCGACATGATGCGCCGGGAGAAATCAAAGGGGATCTCGTCGATCTTCACCACGTTCGCGGTTGGGACTGCTTTGTGCGCCAGCACCGCTTTGTCGAGCAGGTTCTTGAGACCGGTCTGGTGGAATGAATTGTAATGGGCGAGCTCGAACACGCCCTCGTCCTCGTCGCGGACCACGTCGCAATACTTTTCCAGAACGATGCGGTCCTGCGTGAGCGTGCCAGTCTTGTCGGTGCAGAGCACGTCCATGGCGCCGAAGTTCTGGATCGAATTCAAGCGCTTGACGATGACCTTCTTCTTCGACATGGCCACCGCCCCGATGGCGAGCGTGCCAGTGACGATCATCGGCAGCATCTCCGGGGTGAGGCCCACCGCGATGGCAAGCGCGAAAAAGAAGGCTTCTTTCCAGTCGTGCTTGGTGACCCCATTGATGAGAAAGACAATCAGGGTCATGACCGCCATGAAGCGCAGCAGCAGGAGCGAGACGCCCTTGATGCCGCGCTCGAAGCTGGTCTCGGCGCGACGGCCGACGAGGCTCCCGGCAATGCTTCCCAGATAAGTATCGTCGCCGGTATTCAGCACCACCGCCGTCGCGGTTCCGCTGGTGACGTTGGTTCCCAGAAAAGCGATGTTGGACAGCTCGAGCGGGTTGAAGGCCGGCGTCTGCGCGGGCAGCGGCGTCTTCTCCACCGGGAGCGCCTCGCCGGTCAAAGTCGATTGCGCGACGAAGAGGTCTTTCGCCGACAGCAGCCGCACATCGGCTGGAATCATGTCGCCCGCCGAGAGCCGGACGATGTCGCCGGGAACCAGCTGCCGGATGGGGATCTCCGATTCTCGCGAAATTCCCGTCTCGTCGCGGCGGACAACCGTGGTGGTGACGCGCACCATCTCCTGCAGCTTTTCAGCGGCCAGGCTGGCGCGGCGCTCCTGGGAGAAGCGCAGCATGCCGCTGATCAGCACCATGACCGCAATGATGAGTGCGGACTCCCGATCTCCGGTCGCCCAGGAGACAGTGGCCAGCACCATCAGCAGCGCCGAAAAAGCATTGGCGAAGCCGTGCCACAGTTGCAGGTACCAGGCCGGCGGCCGTTCGTGCGCGACCTGGTTGCTCCCGTGCTCCTCCAGTCGCTGTGCAGCCTGCTCCGTCGTCAGGCCGGTCGCGGAAGTGGACTGCGAGTGGAGGACCTCGTCCGCGCCGCTGCCCGAGGCCTGCCGGAGATTGGCGGCGGCCGCACGGGCAGCGCCCGCGGGGGCTTTTCCGTTGCGGCCGGCGACCGCGGACAGCGTCTCTCGAAGCATGGCGTTATCCCTCGAACCGCACGGACCAATGAGCTTTTTGAATCAGGCGGACAGGGCCTGCGCTGGTGTGCCCACCTGCCCAACACCCTCGACCAGGCCAGCGCGAACGACTCAAAAATCCGGGCGGAAGTAACAGCGGATCTGCACCGGGTCAAGCGCTGCGTCGGCCTCGACTACCTTGGGCTCCGCACAGAGGGCCGTTGACGAAGGCCAGCCTACTGCGTCGAACCGGCCAGGGAGCGATATCGAAATGAGTGGTGAGACCGAACCGCTCGCGCGGTATTCAGTGTCCATGCGTTCCCCAGGTTGCCTTGGTCTCTGCATCGCGCTGGCCTCGTTTGCCGCTGCCGCCCAGGATCGGTTCGAGATCCAGGTCTATGACTCGGAAGTAGCGGAGGCCGGGCACTTCGGCCTCGAGCTGCATACCAACTATGTCGTGCAGGGCAGCCGGGAAACTTCGCCTGACGGCATGCTCGGCACCGAGCATGTCCTGCACACCACGCTGGAGCCGCACCTGGGCGTTTTCGGCTGGGGCGAGCTGGGCGGGTATCTGCAAGGCGCGCTGCGGCCCGACGGCTCGTTCGACTATGCGGGCCTGAAGCTTCGCTTCAAGGCGAAGTGGCCGCACAAATTCTTCGACGATCGACTCGGGCTCTCGATAAACTTTGAGCTCTCCCGCATTCCCAAGCGCTACGAGCCGAACGCCTGGGGGAGTGAGATCCGGCCCGCCATCGACCTGCGCCTGGGGCGCCTCTATGCGTCGGTGAATCCAATCGTCACGACCGATCTCCAGGGACCGCAGGCCGGCCATCCGCAATTCGAGCCCGCTTTCAAACTCGCGATCTTCGCCGTCCCCGAGTTTTCAATTGGCAGTGAGTACTACGCCGCATTCGGGCCATTTGATTCAATCCTTCCCGCGGCTGAGCAGAATCACCGCCTCTATGGCGTGGTTGACTTCGCCAGCACATATTTCGATCTGAACGTCGGTGTCGGGCGCGGCTTCGCCACCGCGGAGCCGTGGGTGGCGAAAGCCATCTTCGGAATCCATCCCCCAGGCACACCGCCATCGCACACTCCCCCGCCGGAGACCGCCCCGCGCTGAGCCTGCGGCCTTTGGTCCGGGCAGAGGACTCTGCTGCCCCCGCGCCGAGCGCACAGCCTGGGACGGGGATACAACGCGCGGATGATGCCGCCTCTCGAGGACATCACCGTTCTGGACCTGTCTCACGCGCTGGCGGGCCCGACCGCCTCCACCGTGCTGGCCGACTATGGCGCGCGGGTGCTGAAGCTGGAGCCGCCCGACGGCGGAGAGATGTCGCGCGGCTGGGGGCCGCCATTCTACGGCGAGGAGTCTGCTTACTTCGTCAACCTGAACCGCAACAAGGAAAGCGTCGTCGTCGATCTCAAGCACCCCGAAGGCAAAGAGCTCTTCTTTCGCCTGGTGGAGCGTTGCGACGTGGTGCTGGAAAACTTTCGCGTCGGCACCCTCGCGAACCTGGGCCTCGATTACGAGCCGGCGCGAGACACCGGGTGCGATCCGGATGCCGTCGCCGCTCCTCGACGAGCACACCGACCGGGTGCTGGGCGAGCGTCTGGGCCTGGGGGGCGCCGAACTGTTGCGGTTACGAACGAACAAAGTGATTGGCAAGTCGATTTGAGCGTCGCATTGGCGCGTGCTACGGATCCGCCGTCCTGTCAGCGGAGGCGAAGTGGAGTTCGGTCTCATTTCGCTGCTGAACGGCGTCACTTACGGCCTTCTGCTGTTCATGTTGTCAAGCGGTCTGACCCTCATCTTCAGCATGATGGGCATCCTGAACTTCGCTCACGCGAGCTTCTATATGCTCGGGGCATACTTCGCGTACCAGATCAGCGCGCTCATCGGCTTCTGGCCCGCGCTCTTCCTCGCCCCGCTCCTCATGGGGGTGGTGGGCGCCCTGGTCGAGCGGTACGGCCTGCGCAAGGCGCACAAGTTCGGCCCCGTTCCCGAGCTGCTCTTCACTTTTGGACTGAGCTTTCTGGTGGTCGAAATCGTCCAGCTCATCTGGGGCAAGGCGGTCGTCGATTATCGCGTTCCGCCGTCGCTCTCCGGAACGCTGTTCACCCTCTTCTCGACCAGCTTTCCCGTTTACAAGGGTTTCATGATGATGGTCTCGGTCGGCATGCTGGTCGCGCTTTACGTGCTGCTGACCCGCACCCGCATTGGTCTGATCATTCAAGCGGCGCTCTCGCGGCCGGACATGGCGCAGGCGCTGGGTCACAATGTGCCGCGCATCTTCACGCTGGTCTTCGGCGGTGGCGCCGCGCTGGCCGGCCTCGCCGGAGTGATCGGTGGCAACGCGTTCGTGACCGAACCCGGAATGGCCGCATCGGTGGGGCCCATCGTCTTCGTCGTCGTGGTGGTCGGCGGGCTCGGCTCGCTGGGGGGCGCCTTTGTCGCTTCCCTGCTCATCGGCATCCTGCAGACTTTCATGGTGGGGTTCGACTATTCGCTGCTCGACCTCGCGCGCTCTCTCGGCATTCATCTCCAGTCGAGCCCGGCCCTGATGCGGCTCTCCGTGACGCAACTCGCGCCGATCATGCCTTACGCGCTGATGGTGGCGATCCTGATCTTCAGGCCGCGCGGCCTGATGGGCGCCCGCGAATCATGAGCGCACCTTCCCGTATGGCTGGCCGCACGCTTTTAGGTCCTATCGTCCGTGGCGTCAGCCAAGCCTGGGCAGGCTGGGTTGCCTGGGCTGCCGTGATCGTCGTCGTCGTGGCAGCGCCGCTGTTCATCAACAAGAGCTTCTTTCTCTCCTTGCTCTGCAGGATCGGGCTGATGACGATCTTCGCGCTCTCCTACAACATGCTGCTCGGCCAGACGGGGCTGCTCTCGTTCGGCCACGCCGTCTATTACGGCCTGGGCGCGTTTGCCACCATGCATGTGCTCAACGCGGTCCACGGCGGCATCCCCATCACCTTGCTCCCGCTGGCCGGCGGCGCGGGTGCGCTGCTCTTCGGCGTCGTCTTCGGCTACGTGACCACGCGAAAAGCCGGGACCACGTTTGCAATGATCTCGCTGGGCCTTGGTGAAATGGTCGCCTCGAGCTCGCTGATGTTTCCCCATTTCTTTGGAGGCGAGGGAGGCATCTCGGGAAACCGGGTCACCGGCAAAGGCTGGTTTGGAATCAACTTCGGTACCCAGCTGCAAATGTATTATCTAATCGCCGCCTGGACGGCGGTCTGCATCGCTGCCACCTGGTCGCTCACCCAGACGCCGCTGGGCCGGATGGCCAACGCAGTCCGGGACAACCCCGAGCGGGTGGAGTTCGTCGGCTACAGCCCGCAATGGATCCGATATCTCATGGTAGTGCTCTCCGGCTTTTTCGCGGGCATCGCCGGCGGGCTGACCGCTCTGCAGTACGAGATCGTCACCGCCGAAGTCCTCAGCGACTACACCTCCGGCATCGTCATCTTGATGGCCTTCGTCGGCGGGGTCGGCTCGTTCTCGGGCCCCATCATCGGCGCGGTCTTGATCACCATCCTGCAAGTTGCCGTCGCCTCGGTGACTCCGGCCTGGCCCTTCTACTTCGGCCTCTTCTTCCTGATCATGGTGCTCTATGCGCCGGGCGGGATCGCCAGCATCGTCGCTGAGCACCGGGCGGTCTGGCGCGCGCACCTGCTTTCGCGACTGCTGCCCTCTTATCTATTGGCGGCATTGCCCGTCACCCTGCTCGTGGCGGGCATCATCGCGATGGTGGAGATGGCCTACGCCACCGTCAACGCGGTGGAACGCGGCACGGCCGAGCTGCACATCCTTGGCGTACCGTTGGACGGCGCGGCCGCGCTGTCGTGGGTGGAGGCGGCCGCGAGCATCGCCGCTGGGCTCTTCCTGCTCAGCCTCGCGGGAAAAAAGGTCTCACAAGGCTGGCAAGACGTAAGCGCGGTGCTGCGCGCTGTCGCCGTGGAGACGGGTCCTTGAGCACCCTCGCGCTCCGACTGAATGGCGTTTGCAAGAAGTTCGGCCGCGCGACGATCCTGCAGGACGTAACCCTCGATATCCCCGCTGGAGAGCGACATTGCATCATCGGACCCAACGGTGCCGGCAAGTCCACGCTCTTCAACCTGATCAGCGCGCGCCTTCCAACCAGTGCCGGTCAGATCGAGCTCAAAGGCGAAAACGTGGTCGGCTTGCCACCTCTGGAAATCAATCGGCGGGGCTTGAGCCGAAGCTTCCAGATCACCAACATCTTTCCCAACTTGAGCGTCTTCGACAACGTCCGCTGCGGCGTCCTCTGGACGCTTGGATACCGGTACTCGTTCTGGCACCGGCTGGGAAAGCTTCGCGACGCGCGTGAGCGCACCGAGCAGGTCCTTGAACAGATCGGGCTCTCGCAACGAAGGGACACGCTCGCGGGAGTGCTCTCCTACGCCGAGCAGCGCGCTCTGGAGATCGGCATCACCATCGCGGGCGGCGCCGACGTGATCCTGCTCGACGAGCCGACCTCCGGCATGAGCCGCTCGGAGAGCGACGACGCGGTGGCGCTGATTCGCCGCGTGACCGAAGGCAAGACCCTGGTCATGGTCGAGCACGACATGAGCGTTGTCTTCGGCTTGGCCGATCGGATCTCGGTGCTGGTCTACGGGAAGATCCTTGCCACCGGCGTCCCGACGGTGATCCGCGCGAATCCGGCTGTCCAGGAAGCGTATCTGGGAAAGAGCCTGTCCCGTGCTTGAGGTCCGCGACCTGCACGCTTTCTACGGCAAGAGTCACGTCCTGCACGGCGTGCACTTCCGCGTGGGCAGCGGCGAAATCGTCAGCCTGCTCGGGCGCAACGGCGTTGGCCGGTCGACCGCCATCAAGGCGGTGATGGGCCTCGCCACCGCGCGGGGCAGCGTACGCTTCAAGGGTGAGGAGATCCTCGGGCTCCGGGCGCACCGGATCGCGCGACGCGGGCTCGGCTACGTGCCCGAGGACCGCGCCATCTTTCCCGACCTGACCGTGCGCCAGAACCTCTTGCTCGGAGTCAAAGGCAGGAAGCAGGAGGGCCACTTCCAGCTGGAAGACACCTTCGCCTTGTTCCCCCGCCTGCGCGAGCGGGAAGATACACCGGGCGGCTTTCTCTCAGGCGGCGAGCAGCAGATGCTGACGCTGTGCCGCACGCTGATGGGCAATCCGGATCTGGTGATGGTCGACGAGCCGACCGAGGGCCTCGCGCCGCAGATGGTCGCGCAGGTGGCGAGTTTGCTTTGCGAGATCCAGAAACGTGGCATCTCGATCTTGCTGGTCGAGCAAAAGCTCGCCATCGCGCTCGACATCTCGCAGCGGCTCTACGTGATGGGCCACGGGAGAATTGTCTTCGAGGGCACGCCGCAGGATCTACGGGCGAACGAAGCGATCCGCAAGGAATGGCTGGAGGTGTAAGGATTACGAAACTTCAGGGCCGCTCCATCTTGCAAGTGGTCGCCATCGCGGTCTTGGCTCCCTCGATCTTGACGTCCTCGCGGAATCCGAACTCCGTCGTCCCGTCCGCGCCTAGCTTGACCTTCTTGCCGTCCACCTTTGCGAACGTCGAGACGAACAGCGGCTGGATCGTCTGGTGGTCTTCCGCCCGCATCTCGATCTCCCCGAAGTAACCCTCGATCTTCATGCCCTCCATCGCCTTGGCCACCTTGACCGGATCGGTGCTCTTCGCCTGCGTCATCGCTCGGGTCAGCATCTCCAGCTCGACCACCATCGCGGTCGTGTACGGGTCGTCGGTGGGCTTGTACTTCTTCTTGAACGCCTGGATGTGCTTCACGCCCTCGGCCGAGGCCTGGTTCGGACCGTAGTAGGTGACAACCTTGACGCGATCGACACCGGCCTCGCCAATGGCGGTCGGCGAACCGATCACGCCCGCATAGAACGTATAGAAAGTCACCTCGAGCCCCGCGTCCTTGGCCGCACGGATGAGGAGCGCGAGATCGCTGCCCCAGTTTCCCGTGATCACCGTGTCCGCGCCCGAGGCCTTGATCTTGGCAACGTAGGGCGAGAAGTCCTTCACCTTGGCGAGCGGGTGGAACTCGTCGCCAACGATCTCGACCTTCGGCAGCTTCTCCTTCAGCAATTCCCTGGCGGTCTTCGAGACCTGGTGCCCGAACGAGTAGTCCTGCCCGATGATGTAGACCTTCTTGATCTTCTTGTCCGAGACCATGGAGCTCGTGATCGCCTGCAGCTTCATGTCGCTGTTGGCGTCGAAGCGGAAATGCCAGAAGCTGCATTTCGAGTTGGTGAAATCCGGATCGACCGCCGCATAATTCAGGAAGAGCACCGTCTTGTCCGGAGTGCGCGAGTTGTTCTTCTTGATGGCCTCAATCAGCGCCGCGGCCACGCTCGATCCGTTGCCCTGCGTCACGTAGTGGATGCCCTCGTCGACCGCCCGGGTGAGCAAGGACGCGCTCTCCTGGGGCGACAGCTTGTTGTCCATCGCGACGACCTCGAGCTTTTGCCCGAGGACTCCGCCTCGTGCGTTGATCTCCTCGGCGGCGAATTGCAGCTCGCGCAAGCCGTGATCGCCAGTCGCGGCCATCAGACCGGAGAGCGGGTCGATATAGCCAATCTTGATCTGGGCGCGAGCTGCTCCGCTCGCGAGCGCAAGTACCACGACCAGGGTCCACGGTAAGAAGCTGCCACGGCGCATGTCCGCCTCTTTATGATGGGAAGGGGTGTCCAGCTGGACTGGATATCGCAAGCTTCCGGATATTCCAATGCCAGCCAACACTGCAATGCTATCGATTTGATACCCTGGCGCGCATGGACTTCGATTATCCGGATCGGACTCTGGCGCTGCGAAACAAGCTGTCCGCGTTCATGGAGGAATTCGTCTATCCCTCCGAGGAGAAATTCTTCGCGGAGGTGGACGAGAATCGGCGCCAGGGCAATGCCTGGGTGGCCACCCGGGTCATCGAGGAGCTGAAGAAAAAAGCCCGCGCCCAGGAGTTGTGGAACCTGTGGCTTCCCCGGTCAGAGCACGGCGCCGGCCTCAACAACCTGGATTACGCGCCCCTCTGCGAGATCATGGGCCGCTCCCCGATTGGGCCCGAGACGTTCAATTGCAGCGCGCCCGACACCGGCAACATGGAGGTGCTGGTCCGGTATGGCTCGCCCCAGATCCAGGAAAGCGCTGGCTCGGGCCGCTGTTGCGCGGCGAGATCCGCTCCGGTTTCGCCATGACCGAGCCTGCGGTCGCATCCTCGGACGCGACGAACATCCAGGCCCGCATTGAAAGGGACGGCGACCACTACGTGCTCAACGCCCGCAAGTGGTGGACCTCGGGCGGAAATGACCCGCGCTGCGCGGTGCTCATCTTCATGGGCAAGACGAACCCGGAAGATCCCAATCGGCACCGCCAACAGTCGATGATCGTGGTGCCGATGAACACCGCGGGAGTCAAAGTAGTGCGGCACCTCCCGGTGTTCGGCTACGACGACGCGCCGCATGGGCACGCCGAGATCGCGTTCGAAAACGTGCGCGTTCCCAAGGACCACCTGCTGCTCGGCGAAGGCCGCGGCTTCGAGATCGCGCAAGGCCGTCTGGGCCCCGGCCGGATCCATCACTGCATGCGGCTCATCGGCGTGGCGGAGCGCGCGCTGGAAAAGATGTGCCGCCGCACCCTGGGCCGGGTCGCCTTCGGCCGCCCCATTGCCGAGCAGACCGTGACGCGGGAGCGCATCGCTGACGCGCGGATCCTGATCGACTCGACCCGCCTTCTGGTGCTGAACGCAGCCGACAAAATGGACCGCCTGGGCAACAAGGTCTCCGCGAAAGAGATCGCGATGATCAAGGTCGCGGCGCCGATCATGGCCTGCCAGATCCTCGACTGGGCCATCCAGGCGCACGGCGCCGCCGGGGTCTGCGACGACTTCGGCCTTGCCCAGGCCTACGCGCACGCCCGCACGCTGCGCCTCGCCGACGGTCCGGACGAAGTGCATCGCAACCAGATCGGGAAGCTCGAGCTGGCGCGATACCGGACATGACGGCACCGGGCTAAATCAAAGCTCGCGGTTCGGGCGCGTTCATCCGCGCAACCTGCCGTCGCGGAGGCTGGGCACGACGTCGAAGCAGCTCTTCCGCGCGGCGAAGCGGACTTCCGCCTCGAGCCCCCGCGAAGCCATCATCCTGCCCAGCGCGCTCTGCGAGAGGACCTCCACCGCGTCGGCGCCATCGTGCAGGAGGAGAGCCGCCCGGGCCGCGTCGCTGAGATCGTGCTCGCGCGAGAAGAGCGAGATCAGGTACCCGGCGCCATAAAAGTCCTCGAGGTTGAAGCTGCCTCCCGAGCCCGCGCAGACGATGAGCACCGTCTGATCCGTGAAGCTGCGCTCGATCAGCTGAACGACCGCTTCGCCGTTGACCAGCGCGCCAGCGAAGACGTGGTCCGCCTCCACGGCCTTGCGCAGCGCCACCGTGCCATTGGTGGTCGAATAGATAACGGTCTTGCCGCGCAGGTCCTCCCGGAGAAGAGCCAGCGGCGTCGGGTGCGAGAAGCCATCGAGGGTGCTCGCGTTCAGTTCGCCCGAGAGCAGGAACGAGCCAACCGCACGACCGCGCGCCTCGAGCAGCGCCGCGGGGCCGTCCAGAGTGGGTATTACTTCGGCAGCGCCGTGCTCCAGCGCGGTCACGATGCTGGAGGTCGCAAAGAGCACGTCGAGAACGACGACGACCTTGCCCGGCAGCCGCTCGCCATCGAGCTCCTCCTTTTTCAGCAGGACGTGGATCTTGGCCATGGTCTGGAGTCCGCGCGCTTCCGTCAGCCCAGCCCGTGGATACGACCCTTGTCGATCGCGCGGGCCGCCTGGGCGCTGAGCAACCGCACTGACTGGAGCAGGGTCCCGAAGCGAGGGTCGCGCGTCTTGCCCTCGACGAAGCGCTTGTAGATCTGCTGCAGGATGACGGCGATCTTGAAGAGCGCGAAGACGTAATAGAAGAGGACGCTCGCGGGCACGCGTCCGGTGCGCTGCGCATAGCGCGCGACGATCTGTACCCGCGAGAGGCTGCCGCGCAGGAAAGTCGGGCCGTAGGGCCGGGCGCGGAACTCGCGCGGATCATCGGGATCGATCCAGTAACCGAGCAGACCACCCAGGTCCATCAGCGGATCGCCGATGGTCGCCATTTCCCAGTCGAGCACCGCGCAGATGCGCGAGACATCCTTCGGGTCGAACATGACGTTGTCGTATTTGTAGTCGTTGTGAATCAGCGCCGGCTGGCTCTCGGCTGGCAGGTTCGCGGCAAGCCAGGACGCCGCGGAATCGACTTCGGGGATCTCGTTGGTTTTCGCCTTCGCATAGCGATCGGTCCAGCCCTGGACCTGGCGCGGGACGTAACCGTGCGGGTGGCCCAGCGACGAGAGGCCCGCAGCGTTGAAGTTCACCGCGTGCAGGTCGGCGAGGTTGTCGACCAGCGCAGTCGAGCATTGGCGCAGCACCTCGGGCGTAAAAGCCACGCCAGGCGGAGGCGTCTCCCCGCGGAAGACAATGCCCTCGACGCGCTCCATCAGATAGAACCGGGCGCCCAGCACCTGCTCGTCCTCGCAGAAGGCGATCGGCCTCGGAGCCTTGGGATAGAACCCCTGCACTGCGGAGAGAATGGTGAACTCCCGCTTCATGTCGTGCGCGCTCTTGACCGTGACGCCGAACGGCGGCCGCCGCAGCACCGCGGATCGAGGGCCCATCTGCACCAGGTAAGTCAGGTTTGAGTGCCCCCGCTGGAACTGCAGGACCGTGATGGGTCCGGTTTTCCCCGGAAAGCTCCGCTCCAGAAAGGGGCGAAGCCGCTCGGTGTCGAGCCGCTCGTCCGCCCGCGTCTCCGACGGCTCGTCCAGGATCAAGACTTCCGCTGCTTCGCTCACGCGAACTTCCTCCCTCCCGCGGTTCAAGCTTGTCAAGGGCCCGCATGCCAGTCTCACGAAAGGGTGTTAGAGGCCCTTTTCATGAGCTTGAAAAAGCTATTCGACCTCAGCGGACGTAGCGCTCTGATCACCGGCGGCTCACGAGGTCTGGGATTGCAGATCGCCGAGACGCTGGGCGAGCTGGGCGCGCGGGTCGCGCTGACGGCGCGCAAAGCGGGCGAGCTTGCGGATGCGGCGGCGCATCTCAAGACGCTCGGGATCGAGGCGCTCGCCTTCCCCGCCGATCTCTCCGAGCCCGCGCAGGTCGACGCTACCGTCCGCAAGGTGATCGAGGCGATGGGCCCCATCGACATCCTGATCAACAACGCCGGCGCCAGCTGGGGGGCGCCGATGGTCGATCATCCACTCGAGGCCTGGAACAAGGTGATGAACCTCAACCTCACCGCGCTGTTCCTCGTCAGCCAATCGGTCGGCAAGCGCTGCATGGTGCCGCGGCGCAAGGGCAAGATCGTCAACGTCGCCTCGATCGCCGGTTTGAAGGGCAGCGACGCAAGCTACATGGCGACCATCGGCTACAACACCAGCAAGGGTGGCGTGGTGAATTTCACGCGCGCGCTCGCGGCCGAGTGGGCGCAGCACGACATCAACGTCAACGCCATCGCGCCCGGCTTCTTTCCCACCAGGATGACCAAGGGGCTCCTCGCCACCGCGGGGGATCAGATCGTCGCCGGCTGCCCGCTCAAGCGCGTTGGCGGTCCCGAGGACCTCAAGGGAGTGACAGCGCTGCTGGCCTCCGACGCCGGCTCTTTCATCACCGGGCAGATCATCGCCGTTGACGGCGGCGTGATGGCGGTCTGAGGTGGCGACCGTCACCGTCTCGGAGGCCGTTGGCCATCCTGTTCCCTTCGCGGAGCTGCTCGGCCTGGAGGTCACCGAGCGTGGAGCCGGCAGCGCACGAGCCGAGCTCGCGCTGCGCCCCGAGCACATGAACAGCTGGGACGTCGCGCATGGCGGCGTGGTGATGACCCTGGCGGACGTCGACCCGGCCGTGGCGGCGCGCACCTTGGACGCATCCGCGAGCGGCGCCATCACGGTCGGGATGAACCTGACGTTCATCGGCACGGGCAAAGGCCGCCTGATCGCGGACGCGCGCTGTCTTCGCTACGGAGCCTCGCTGGCGTTCTGCGAAGGCGAGATCCGCGACGGCGACAGCACCCTGGTCACGAAAGCGGTGGGAACTTTCAATGTGCGGCGCGGGAAAGGGCGATGACGATCAAAAACAATCAGCCGCTCCTGGCGCGGCGGCCGGCGGGCCGGTGGAGGAGAGCCACTTCCGCTTGGTCGAGACAACGGTATTAGCGCTCGAGGACGGAAAGTTGCTGGTCAAGGTCCACTACCTCTCGCTCGACCCGCATGCGAGGGCGATGGACGACGCGAAGCTCTACGCGGTCGTGACGTGCGTGACCTTGTGTCGCTTTCAAGCCACCTCGAAGAGCCCCGCGGCGCCCATGCCGCCGCCGATGCACATGGTCACGACCACGAACTTGACCCCGCGCCGCTTGCCTTCGATCAGCGCGTGGCCCACCAGGCGCGCGCCCGAAGTGCCGTACGGATGGCCGACCGCGATGGCGCCGCCGTCGACATTGAGCTTGTCGTCGGGGATGCCGAGCCGGTCGCGGCAGTAGATCACCTGCACCGCGAAAGCCTCGTTCAGCTCCCAGAGTCCGATGTCCTGCAGCTTCACGCCGGTCCGCTCGAGCAGCCGGGGCACCGCGAAGGCCGGACCGATGCCCATCTCGTCCGGCTCGCAGCCCGCCACGGCGAAGCCGCGAAAGATGCCGAGCGGCTTGAGGCCGCGCTGCTCGGCGAGCTTCGCGTCCATCACCACGCAGGCCGAGGCGACGTCGGAGAACTGGCTCGCATTTCCGGCCGCGATCACTCCGCCCGGCATGGCCGGCTTGATCCTCGAGACTCCTTCCAGCGTCGTGTCTTTGCGAATTCCTTCGTCGGATGAAAGCGTGACTTCCCGGGTGGAGAGCCGGCCGGAGTCCTTGTCGGCGACTCCCATCCTCGTCACAAACGGCACGATCTCGTCCTGGAACCGCCCCGCTTCCTGCGCTGCCGCGGCACGCTGCTGGCTGCGGGCGCCGTATTCATCCTGCTTCTCGCGCGAGATACCGTACCGCTTGGCCACGTTCTCCGCGGTCTGCAGCATGCTGTCGTAGATGGCCGGCTTGTGCTCGAGCAGCCAGGGGTCGCGCGACATGTGGCGGTTGCCTTCGTTCTGCACGCAGGAAATCGACTCGACTCCACCGGCGACCAGTACCGGCACCCGGTCGACGATCACCCGCTGCGCCGCCATGGCAATGGACTGCAGCCCCGACGAGCAGAAGCGGTTCACGGTGGTGCCGGCGCAAGTCACCGGCAGCCCGGCTCGCAGCACAATTTGCCGGGCGATGTTTCCGCCGGTGGTTCCTTCGGGGAGCGCGCAGCCCATGATCACATCCTCGACCTCGGCGGGATCGATCCCTGCCCGCTCGACGGCGGCGCGGACCACGTGGCCGCCGAGCGTTGCGCCGTGGGTCATGTTGAGCGCGCCCTTCCACGACTTGGCGAGGCCGGTGCGGGCGGTGGAGAGAATCACTGCGTCCGTCATCTAGTCTCTCCCGTTGAAGGTCGCGCCTTGCGCGGCGAGCCTGGAAAGCAGCGGCGCCGGCGTCCAGAAGCCGGGGACCGCTCGCGGATTGGCCGCGAACCGCTTCATCGCGCGCTCGACGTTGAACAAGCCAACGGAGTCCGCATAGAACATGGGGCCGCCGCGCGAGGACGGAAAGCCGTAGCCTGCCAGATAAACAAGGTCGATGTCCGAGGCGCGCTGGGCGATGCCTTCGTCCAGGATCCGCGCGCCCTCGTTGACGAGCGCGAAGATGCAGCGCTGGACGATCTCCTCGTCGGAGATCTTGCGCCGCTCGATTCCGGCCTCTTTCGAGTACGCCACAATCAAGTCCTCCACCAGCGGGTCCGGAATCGCGTCGCGCTTGCCCGGCTCGTAGCGATACCAGCCGACGGAAGTCTTCTGTCCAAAGCGCCCCAGTTCGCAGAGGCGATCGGCGATGACCTCGCGCCTGGCACCGGGATTCTCGGCATAGCGGCGCTTGCGAATGGACCAACTGATGTCGCCGCCGGCCAGGTCGCTGACGCGGAGCGGGCCCATCGCCATGCCGAAGCTCTCCATCGCTCGATCAATCTGCTTCGGCAGCGCGCCTTCTTCGAGGAGCGCCAGCGCCTGACCGGCATAGCGCGCAAGCATCCGGTTGCCGATGAAGCCATCACAGACGCCGGAGATCACGCCTGTCTTTTTGATCTTTTTGGACAGCGCCATGGCCGTGGCGAGCACGTCTTTCGACGTCTTCTTTCCGCGCACGATCTCGAGCAGCTTCATGACGTTCGCGGGGCTGAAAAAGTGGGTGCCAATCACGTCCTGCGGGCGCCCGGTGAAAGCGGCGATCTTGTCCACGTCCAGCGTTGACGTATTGCTTGCCAGGATGGCGCCCTGCTTCATCACCTCGTCCAGCTTCTTGAAGACAGTCTCCTTGACCCCGATTTCTTCGAACACAGCCTCGATGACGATGTAGGCTTGCGCGAGGTCCGCGTAGTTGAGCGTCGGCGTGATCAGCCCCAGGCGCTCCTGCACCTGCGCCGCGGTGAGCTTTCCCTTCTTCGCGCTCGCCTCGTAGTTCTTGCGAATGGTGACGACGCCCTTGTCGAGCGCCTCCTGCTGCATCTCGAGCAGCGTCACCGGAATGCCGGCGTTGGCGAAGTTCATTGCGATACCGCCGCCCATGGTGCCCGCGCCAATCACCGCCGCTGCCGCGATTGGCCGCGTCTTCGTGTCCTCGGGAACGTCGGGGATGCGTGAGGCCGCGCGCTCGGCGAAGAAGGCGTGCCGGAGCGCCGCCGACTCGGGCGTCTGGATCAATTGCATGAAGAGCTCGCGCTCCAACCTGATGCCTTCGTCAAACGGCATTGACACCGCGGCCGCAACCGCCTCGATGCATTTCGCCGGGGCCGGCGCTCCCTTGGCGACAGCCGCCACCAGGTTGCGCGCGAAGCCGAAGAAGGCGTCCGCGCCGGGATAGTGCAGCGGCAAATCGCGCACCAGCTTGAGCGGGTGTCCCTCTACTTTTCTGGCGAAGGCCACGGCGCCGCGGAGCAGATCTGCTTCAATCATTTCGTCGACAAGTCCTTTGAGTTGCTCCGATGGTACTGCCGCGCCCGAGAGGATCATGTTGAGTGCAGTCTCGACCCCAACCAGCCGCGGCAGGCGCTGCGTGCCGCCCGCCCCGGGCAAAAGACCCAGCTTCACTTCGGGCAGCGCAATCTGCGCACCCGCCAGCGCGACCCGGTAATGACAGGCCAGGGCGACCTCCAGGCCGCCTCCCATGCAGACACCATGTATCGCCGCGACTACCGGCTTCTTGCTCTGCTCGATGGCGGTGATGAGCGTGCGCACCGTCGGCTCCGCCAACGCCTTCGGGGTGTCGAACTCCTTGATGTCCGCTCCCCCGGAGAACATCTTGCCCGCACCGATCAGGACGATGGAGCGGATGGCCGGATCTGCCGCGGCCTTGTCGAGCCCCGCGAGGATCCCGGCGCGCAGGCCGTGACCGAGCCCGTTGACAGGTGGATTGCTCATCGTGATGACGGCTGTCGCGCCGTCGGTCGAATAGATCGCCTCGCTCATAATCCCTCGCTGCGCATGAACTTCTCGAGGTGGTGCTCGGTGTCTCCGAGCGTCAGCTCAATGGCCGTCAGCCGACGGAAGTGGTGGCTGATCATCAGCTCGTCGGTCATGCCCATTCCGCCGTGGAGCTGGACCGCCTGCTGCCCGACGAAGCGGCAGGCCTGGCCGATCAACACCTTGGCGGCGGAAAGGCTCTTTCCCCGAACCTTTGCATTGGTTTCTGTGCACCGCACTGCCGCGAGGTAGCTCATCGAGCGCGCCTGCTCGACGTGCATCAGCATGTCGGCCATGCGGTGCTGAAGGGCCTGGAACTTCCCGATGGGCTGCCCGAATTGCTTGCGGGTCTTGGCATACTCGATGGTCGCGTCGAGGCTCGCCTGCAGCGCGCCTGTGGCCTCCGCGCAGAGGGCTGCTATCCCCACGTCAAACGCCGCTGCGAGCGCGGAGAATGCTTCACCTTCCGGGCCGAGCAATGCGTCGCGCGAGACTTTGACTTCCTCCAATCGAACTTCGGCCGCGCGCTGGCCGTCGAGCGTTGGATAGGCCCTGAGCGTGACGCCTTCCCGATCGCGGGGCACCAGGAAAAGAGAGATGCCCGCTTCGCTGTCGATGCTTCCGCTGGTGCGCGCCGAGACCAGCAGCAGATCGGCGGACGGCGCGTGGAGGACAACGGACTTCTCCCCGGTGAGGACGTAGCCGTCGCCGTCGCGGCTGGCCGAGGTCGAGACGTGCGCGAGCTCATAGCGCGCGGTGGGCTCGCCGTGCGCCGGGACCGCGATCAGTTCGCCTGCGGCCATTTTCGGCAGGTGGTTTTCTTGCTGGGTGGAAGAGCCCAGCTCGCGGATCAGCACCGTCGAGAGAATGGCGCTCGGCAGGAACGGCTCCACCAGCAGGCCGCGGCCGAACGCGGTCATGGTGAGCAGGGTCTCAATCGCTCCCGCGCCGATGCCGCCGTGCTCCTCGGGCACCTGGAGACCCAGCAAACCGAGCTCTGCGAGCCCGGCCCAGATCTCGCGGCTCCAGCCATCTTTGGATTTCAGGATGGCCTTGCGCGATTCGAATGGATACTGCCGTGCGACGAACTTCTGCACGGTGTCGCTGAGCTGCTCCTGCTCTTTGGTCAGATTGAAGTCCATGCTTTAGAGCCTCAGGAGCCACTGCGAGATGATGTTCTTCTGGATCTCATTGGACCCGCCGTAGATCGACGTCTTGCGAAAGTTGCAATAGGTGGCCGCGAGCTGCGGCGCATACGCGGGACCGGCCGCCTCGCCCTCGTCCTGGAGAGGCAAGGCATAGGGACCCACCGCTTGCATCATCAGCTCGGAGAGGGCCTGCTGGATCTCGGTGCCCTTGATCTTGAGCAGCGAGGCCTCGGGTCCGGGAGCCTTGCGCGCGGCATCGGCCGACACCACGCGAAGGCTCGTGATCTCCAGCGCCATCAGCTCGATTTCCACCTGCGCCACCCGCGCGCCAAACCAGGGATCCTCGAGCAGCGGCTTGCCGTGCTTGCGCTCGGAGGCAGCGATGTTCTTCAGCCGCTGGAGCTCGCGCTTGGAGCCGCCCACGCCGGCGATGTTGGTGCGCTCATGGCCGAGCAGGAACTTGGCGTAGGTCCACCCGCTGTTCTCCTCGCCCACCAGGTTCTCGATTGGAACGCGCACGTCCTCGAACCAGACCTCGTTGACCTCGTGGCCGCCGTCCATGGTGATGATGGGCCGCACGGTGATACCTGGCGACTTCATGTCGATGAGCAGGAACGAGATGCCCGCTTGCGCCTTGACCCTGGGGTCTGTCCGGACCAGGCAGAAGATCCAGTCCGCGTGCTGCGCGAGCGTGATCCAGGTCTTCTGTCCATTGACGACGTATTCATTTCCCTCGCGAATCGCCGAAGTCTTGAGCGAGGCCAGGTCCGAACCTGAGCCGGGCTCGGAGTATCCCTGACACCACCAGTCCTCGGCGGAAGCGATCCGCGGAAGGAAGCGCTGCTGCTGGGCGACATCGCCGAAAGTCATGATCACGGGGCCCACCATGCGGAGCCCGAACGGGAGCAGCCGTGGCGCGCCAGAGCTCGCCGACTCCTCCTCGAAGATGTACTCGCGGACCGGGTCCCAGCCGGTGCCGCCAAAGTTCGTCGGCCAGCTCGGCGCCCCCCAACCGTGGGCACCCAGGATGCGGTGCCAGGCGATGTGATCGTCGCGGGAGATGGGGACGCCGTTCAGGACCTTGCGGCGAATCTCCGGAGGAAGGCCTTGGTGGACGAACGCCCGCACCTCCTCGCGAAAAGCCTGCTCCTCCGGCGTGAAATTCAGATCCATTTCAATTCCTTAGCGAGGCTCCAGGAAGCGCTGGAGGCAAAGGGCGCGGAAGATACGCCGCGGTCGTCAGGCGTTCAAGAAGCGCTGCACCCGTGGTGCAATGCCGCACAAATTGCGTTAGACGCCGGGCATGAGCGCATCGACTGCCGAGCCACGGTTCGCCTGGGAAGACCCCTTGTTGATCGACGATCAGCTCGCCGAGGACGAAAAGAAAATTCGGGACCTTGCTCGCGGCTACGCGCAAGACAAGCTGATGCCACGGGTGCTGGAGGCGAACCGGCACGAGCACTTCGACCGCGAGATCATGAACGAGATGGGGGCGCTGGGGCTGCTCGGTTCAACCCTGCAGGGGTACGGCTGCGCGGGCGTCAATTACGTCTCGTATGGCCTGATCGCGCGCGAGATCGAGCGGGTCGACAGCGGCTACCGCTCGGCGCTCAGCGTTCAGTCGAGCCTGGTGATGTGGCCCATCCATGCGTACGGGTCCGAGGCCCAGAAGCAGCGCTTCCTGCCGGGGCTAGCCACTGGCGAACTGGTGGGCTGCTTCGGACTCACCGAGCCGAATCACGGCTCCGACCCCGGCAGTATGGAGGCGCGCGCGCAGAAGACCGCCGGGGGCTATTTGCTGCGAGGCGAGAAGTCCTGGATCACGAACTCCCCCATCGCCGATGTTTTCGTGGTCTGGGCCAAAGACGACAGCGGGAAGATTCGCGGCTACCTGCTGGAAAAGGCAATGAAGGGCCTGACCGCTCCGAAGATGCAGGGCAAGTTCAGCCTGCGCGCCTCGAGCACCGGAATGATCGTCATGGACGACGTGCTGGTGCCCGAGGAAAATCTGCTGCCCGGTGTCTCGGGACTCAAAGGTCCCTTCGGGTGTCTGAGCCGCGCCCGCTATGGCATCTCCTGGGGGGCCATGGGCGCCGCCGAGTTCTGCTGGCACCGCGCCAGACAGTACACGCTCGACCGCAAGCAATTCGGCCGCCCGCTGGCGGCGAACCAGCTCATCCAGGTAAAGCTGGCCGACATGCAGACCGAGATCGCGCTCGGACTGCAGGCCGCTCTGCGACTTGGTCGTCTGATGGACGAGGAGCGCGCCGCGCCGGAGATGATCTCGATGTTGAAGCGCAACTCCTGCGGGAAGGCGCTCGCAATCGCGCGGGTCGCCCGGGACATGCACGGCGGCAACGGCATCTCGGACGAGTTCCACGTCATCCGCCACGTCATGAATCTGGAGGCGGTCAACACCTACGAGGGTACGCACGATATCCACGCGCTGATCCTGGGGCGCGCGATGACCGGGATCGCGGCTTTTGGCGGCTGACAAAGATTCTGGCTTGGTCGCCCTTGCGCTGCAAAGAATCCCGCCGACCGCCGGTCCTGCGCGCGTCGGCGGCTCATCGCTCCACCTGCCGAAGCCTCTCCTTCTAGTCATGGACACTCCTTGATGAGGCGTTTAGTTGGGGCGTTAAAAACGAACCCGGGCGAGACGGGTCCGCGATGACCTGCTTCACCTTCACGGTCGCGGGTGAAATAGTTCCTCGCGCAAGCCCGTCAGAAGGATGTGCTCTGCCCCCCGGATTGCGAGCCCTGTTGAACTCTGGCATTGCGAGCGCGGCAGGCGTGTTTTCGACAGTAGGTAGTAAATGCTTGCCTATATCCCGGCGCCTATTAGAATGCGGCGTATGCCCCGTTCAAAGACAAACGTAACCAATCCTTCCCTTCACCCACTCGACACCTTCCTTCGCCACGTCGCGCAGGTTTTTGGCCAGCATCTCTCGGAGGTCATTGGTCGAGCGCAGGGTACACCCCGTGCTCTGACCGCAATACCGAATGCGCAGGTAGCAGCGAAGCAAAAGCGCATCAGCCGGTTCGCTGGAGTCAAGGTCAATATGGATTGCCGCGTGGCCGATTGCCTTGATATCTCTGGTGGCCCCCGCTGGGGCTATATGTGCAAGAAGCACAGGAAGCTCTCGAAGAAGGCCCAGCAGGCAGCGCGGGCGGCATGGAACGCCTCGGCGCATGCGACGCAGGCAGTCGCTCCAATCGGTGCAAAGAATGCCGGGAGCGCCAAGAACTCGGCATCGCTGGGTGAGAACACGGCAGTCTTGCTCGCTCACATCAAAACCAACGCGGGGCAACGCCTGGAGCAAATCGCGGCGGCGATGAAGGTTGCGACCAGCGCTATCAAGGCCTCGGCAGCTCAATTGCGCGCTGAAAAGAGAGTCACCACGAAGGGCGAGAAGCGCGGGACGAAATACTTCGCAGCGTGATCCCCAGTGTGACCAGCATCGTCAGCCGTGGGAGCTGAACGCTCTCACGGCTGCCAAAGCAAGCGACCCGTGCGCACCCGGGCGACGCTCAGCGTCGCCCGCGCGGAAATCCGGACCGCCATTTGCGAGGTCTTGAACCCTCACACGAGAGGCCGCAAGGGATACACTTCTGGCCCACGATAAAGTTCAGCCTGAACGGCCGTCACTCGTCCTTCGGTTGCCGGGCGCGCTTTCGCTACTACCTCCTCGAGCGGTGCGACATACCGTCGGTGTCCACGGTTCCGACCGCGGCGTCGCCGGCAGGTGCCGTCGTGATCGATTAAATCGGGCGCAGAAATCGTCACATCATAAGTGGTGTCAAGGTCATAGTGGAAGACATAGTGGGCGACAGGACCTAATGGGTGTTGTGACCAGCACGGCAAGAGTTCGGGTCAGAAGCACCAGTTCAAACGGTCCGGTACGCGTCGGTCAGGCCGTCACGATGAGCGCGCACGCTTTGCTGGACGGAACAATTGTGAACCATGATGAGTGCGATACGCCAGACTAACACTACTGCGTTAGCCTTTGGGACCGCGCGACCAGGGTCATTTCGATCGCTTGGCGCGAGCACCAATAGAATCGGTGGCAGCCGCGAGCCGTGCGCGATCTGACAGGGACCAGGACCTCCATGGGCGCAGGGGTGGCAGAGTGAATCGAGAGCTTCTTTGGGCGAGGCGGCGGCATCCTCGGCAGACCAGACTTCGAGTTCAATCAGGGTCCGGGAGCTTCACGAAGAGATGGCGAGTAGAAGTGCCGCCGACTGCGATCACCGAGGCCGAAAGGCTCCTCGCGTTCAGGTCGTTCCAGGGAACCTCCGGGAATTGATTGAAGCAGTCGTGACCTGCAACGGAGGGCGACCTCAAGTTTCGCCTGCAGGCGCTGGAGCGCCATGACCTTCCGTCGATGCTGTTAGTCCCGCGAGTCGTGTTGTTTCCTGAAATGCCCGGGCGGTTTGTGCGTTAGAGGCTCGCATGCACCTGTTCCGCGCGACGCTCCTGGCTCTCATGGCGGCCGTCGCCGCGCGCGCGGAGGACGGCGCCGCAGACCAGGAGCTGCCACCCGAGGCGACCTTCATGCGCACCGCGCACGCCGCGCGGCGGACCGGCCCCATCACGCTCGACGGCAAGATGGACGAGCCCGCGTGGCAGGCGGCAGAGTTGCAGGAACACTTCCGCCAGGCCCACCCGGATGAGGGCGCGGAAGCCAGCGTCGCCACCCGCTTTCGCGTGCTCTGGGACGACGAGAACATCTATGTCGGCGTCGAGTGCGACGACCCGCGGGAGCCCACCGCGACGCTCAGCCGGCGCGACCGCTTCGTCGAAGGCGACTTCGTCTCGTTCGACTTCGACACCACGCTCGACCGCCGCACCGCCTACCACTTCCAGGTCTACGCCTCGGGAACGCAGCTGGACGGCATCCATTTTAATGACACCGAACTGACCACCGACTGGGACGGCGCCTGGGACTCGGCGGTCGCGCGCTCCAGCAAGGGATGGTCGCTCGAGGTGCGCATTCCGTTGCGGCTGATGCGCATCCCCGAACATGCCCAGGCTTTCGGCTTCAACCTCTACCGGAAGCTCTCGCGGCGCCAGGAGGAGGACCAGTGGCGCTACCGGCCCAACGGTCGCCCGGGGGACATCAGCCGGCTGGGGCGGCTCGAAGGAATCGCCGGCATCAAGCCGGTGCGCGCCCTGGAGCTGCGACCCTACTTCGGGGCGCGCGCGATTCGCACCGCGCCCGCTCCGTCGTCGGCCGTCCCCAGCGCAGCGCTCGGCGGCTGTTCGTCGGTGGGGCTGAGCCCGTACCGCGTGGTCGAGGGCTGCGTGGGCCTGGACCTCCGCTACAACCTCGCGAGCGACCTCGCTCTGGTCGGCACCATCAATCCCGACTTCGGCCAGGTCGAGGCGGACCAGCGAGTGCTGAACCTCAGCACCTTCGAGACCTTCTTTCCCGAGAAGCGGCCCTTCTTTCTCGAGGGACTCGACCTCTTCAAGTCGCCGCTGCGCGTGGAAATCGGCGGACCCTACGGAGGCGACGCGTACCAGATGTTCTACTCGCGGCGCATCGGCCGCGCTTCGCCCAGCCTCTCGCTCAACGACGGTCAGAGTCTCGTCTACCAACCGTCTGTAGTGCCGCTCGCCACCGCCGCCAAGCTGAGCGGAACCCTGCAAGGCGCGAGCGTGGGGCTGCTCACCGCCCTCGAGCCGCGGCTGCTGGCGCAGGTCCAGGAGCGCGACGGCGGCGTGCACGACCTGCGCACGATCGAGGCACGCAGCACCGCCGCGGCGCGGGTACGAATCCCGGTCGGCGACCACGCGCTGGTGGGCATCTCGGGCACGGCAGTCGATCCGATCTTCGCCAGTCCGTTCCTCGGTCTCGAGCGGCGCCACGCGCACGTCGGCGCGGGCGACGTCACCATCTTCAGCGACGACCGCACTTGGGATTTCACTGCGCAGGGCACAGGCTCGCTGCTCACCAGCCACGCGCCCGAGACGCTGCGCGACGGCACTTACGCCGCCGACAGCTCGGGCGGCTACGCGGCCTCGGCCCGTCTCCACCACGCCGAGGAGTATTGGGGCTTCGGCCTTAACACCGACTACCTGACCCCGACTTTCAACGTGAACGATCTCGGATTCCTCCCTCGAGCCAACCTCTCGCGCGCCATGGGCTACCTGGCCATCCGCGACCCGCACGCGAACTCCTGGCGACAAAGCACGCAGCTCATCATGGGCGGCAAGGAAGTGCACGACGCCGGGCTCGGCAACCGGCTCGATCGCGAGCTGTTCGGCGAGTGGAGCCTGACCGACAACGATTTCTGGTTCTATGACCTGGGCGGTACGGTCCAGGCCCCGTTCGTGGACGACCGCGAGATGCTGGACGGCACTCCCATCGAGCGCCAGGCTGACGCGTTCGCGTATGGCTTCATCTCCAGCGACTCGCGCAAGGCGCTGCAGCTCCAGTTCGACTTCACCGAGTCGCGCTCATTCCCCCGCTACGAGCGCCAGAATCAACTTGCGGTCACCGCTATCTTCCGGCCGCTCCCACAGCTCGAGGGCAGCTTCAATGTGTCCTACAACGAGAACGCCGGCACCTTCCGGCAGATCCGGGCGGCGGGCGTGCTTTCACCGTCGGCCTGCGGGCAACTGGGTTCCACAGCGTGTACCGGCGACCCGACCGTGCAGCTCGATCCGCGCGCGGCCATCACCGGCCGCCGCGAATATATCGTTGCGCAGCAGCAGGCTCGCAGTGTCAGCGCTTTATTGAGAGCCACCTATGCATTCACACCGCACCTCACGCTCCAATCGTACGCGCAGCTCTTTACCGCCGGCATTTCCTATGGAGCGCCGTATCGCGCGCTCGCGACCGCCGGCAAGCCGACCCTGCGCCTTTCGGACCTGGTCCCGGCGACCAGCGATGATAGCGCCCCGAATGCAAACGATCGGCAGGCCGGGCTCAACGTCAATCTGATTCTCCGTTGGGAGTGGCGCACGGGCAGCACCTTCTATCTGGTCTATGCGCACCAGAGCTCCAACGACTTCACTCCTTCGGCCGGCCCGCTCAGCTTCCGCGGCGAGCTTTCGGCGCTGGGCGCGAGCGGCGTCACGCACGGGGACACGCTGCTCGTGAAGGTGGACCTGCTCGAAGCAATCCGGTGATAGAAGCGCGTCGATGATCCAGGCCGTCCAGGATTTGCGCAGGCTCCGGGAGATCAGCGCTGTCGTGGTTCGCCACGGATTCGGCGAGCTGCTCGACCGCGCGCGCATCTGGGAAGTGCTGGGCAAGAAGGTCGAGGGCGAGCGGCCCTCGCCCGAGGCGATGCGCAAGACCAGCGCGCGTCGCTTTCGCGAGACGCTCGCCGAGCTGGGGCCCACTTTCACCAAGCTCGGACAGATCCTCTCGGCGCGGCCCGATATCCTGCCGGCCGACTTCATCACCGAGCTGACGCTGCTGCAGGACGCGGCCGCGCCGATGCCGGTGGAGCTGGTCTTCGAGCTGATCGAGAAGGGGCTGGGCAAGCCGGCGCACGCGCTCTTCGCCGAGATCGACAGCGAGCCGCTTGCGTCCGCTTCCATTGCGCAGGTGCACCGCGCGCGGCTCGCCAATGGCGACGAGGTGGTCGTCAAGGTGCAGCGGCCCGGTATCGAAGAGCGCATTCGCTCCGACACTGACCTGCTCTTCTATCTGGCGAAGTTTCTTGAAGGGGTCATTGAAGAGACTGGCATCTATACGCCGACCGGCATCGTCACCGAATTCCGCAATGCCATGTTGATCGAGCTCGACTTCGAGAACGAAGCGCGCAACATCGAAGCCTTCGCGAAGAATCACGCCGAGCGGCCTTATGTAGTGATCCCCAGGCTCTATCGCGAGCTCTCGGCGCGCACCGTCATCACCCTTGAGGAGCTCAAGGGCACCAAGCTCAAGCAAGTGCTCGAGGCGGGCGGCGAGTCTCTTCCCGGCATCGATCGCAAGACGCTGGCCCGGCATATGCTGGACGCGAGCTTTCACCAGCTCTTTACGGACGGCCTCTTTCATGGCGACCCCCATCCCGGAAATGTAATCGTTCTCGAGGGCTCGAAACTGGGCCTGATTGATTTCGGCCTGGTGGGGCGGCTCTCGAAGGGAATGCAGGAATCAATCATCGTTCTGGTGCTCGCAATCTCCCTGAAAGATCCCGATACGGTGGCCCGCCTGCTTTATAAGGTCGGCGTCCCTGACCAGCGCATCAACCTGCACCAGTTCCGCGCCGACATTCACCAGATCCTCGATACCTATCTGGGACTCAAGCTGTCGGAGGTCGACTCCGGGACGCTGCTGGTGGACCTGGTCGACCTGGCGATGAAGTACCGCATCAAGATTCCGAAAGAGTACGCCGTGCTATCGAAAGCGGCGGGCACCACCGAAGGAATCATTCGCCAGCTCGACCCGGATCTGGACGTGGTGCAGGTCGCGCTGCCGTATGCAAAGCAGCTGCTCTTCGAGCGTTACAATCCGGCCGGGTCTGGTTCGACCGGTTTGTTCCGTGTGCTGCTTCAGCTGCAAGGCTTTCTGCAAGACACGCCGCAGCAGCTCTCGCAGATATTGATGGACCTCGAGGGCGGCAAGTTCCACGTCACGGTTCGCAACGACGATCTCGTCAAGCTCAATACCAACGTCAAGGTGCTGGGCATCCTGCTTTTCGCGGGCATGATCGCCTCGGCTCTCATCGTCGGTGCCTTCTCGCTGGTCAGCCGCGCGGGCGAAGGAGAAGGGAGCACGCACTGGCCGATCCCTGCGCTGGTCGGCCTCGCGCTCTCGGCCATGCTCTTTGGCGCCGCGGTCAGCTGGACGCTCATCTCCGGACGGCTGAAGAAGATCAGCGTGCGCCGCTTCCTCAAGTAGCCCCACGTCACCATGTTGCGCCGATGGAACGTCGGCACTGGGATGCACGCACCCCGAAAGTCGGCGAGGCGGCACCTGCCTCCTTGCTGCTCAACGAAGCGGGCAAGCCCACGACGCTGCTGAAAATAGCGAATGGGCGGCCGCTTATCCTGCTCTTCATTCGCTCGCACGAGAGCGCCGTGTGCATCCGCCAACTCCTCGAGTACCGCGACGCGACGCTGGGGTTCACCCGTTTGAATGCACAAGTCGCGGCAATCTCCGTCGCCGAGCCCTCGCTGCTGGCGTTTTTCCGGCACGAGCGCGGCATCAGCTTCCCGCTGCTCTCGGATCCGGACCAGCAGATGACCGAAGCGTGGGGCCTGCTCGATGCGGCCGACCACGGCGGTCTCCCGCACCCCGCCACCTTCGTGCTCGACGCCCACGGGGTGGTGCGACAACGCGCACTCGACGCGCTCGCAAAACGAACCTCCGCGGCTGCCATGCAGCGGTTCGTGTTGCGCGGCGGCGCAGCGAAGGCCACCGCGCTCGCGGGCCTGGGGGCGCGTCTGCGGCGGCTACGGCACGCTATTCAACACCTGTTCAAGCAGCCGAAAGCACTCAGCCGTTGATTAGATGGGATACGCTCACGCCCGACGATGGCGTGTCCGTTTCACTGAGTGAGGCTTTTTGGCTGACCTTGACCTCATCCCCGTCGATGTGCTGGTCGTGGATGACACGCTGGCCAATCTCACCGCGATGCGCGCCATCCTCGGCGACGAGCCCGGCTATCGAATCACCGAGGCCATCAATGGGCCCGAGGCGCTGCGCGAGGTGCTGCAGAAGAACTTCTGCGTCATCCTGCTCGACGCCGTCCTGCCCGGCATGAACGGCTTCGAGATCGCGGAATTGATCAAGCAGCGGGAGCGGTCGAAGAACGTTCCCATCCTTTTCCTGACCGCGTCGGGCACCGACAACCAGACGCTCGCCCGGGCCTACAAAGCCGGCGCGGTCGACTACCTGGTCAAGCCCATCGAGCCGGACATCGTCCGCGCCAAGGTGGCCGTGTTCGCCGAGCTTCACCGCAAGTCGCGGCTCATCGAGCAGCAGGCTGCGCAGCTGCAAGACAGCGAGCGGCGCGAGCAGGCGGTGCGGGTCGCGGATCTGCAAGTCGCCAGCGAGCGGCGCTACCGGAATCTGGCCGAGGCGATCCCGCAGATTGTCTGGCGCGCGTTGCCGGACGGCAAGATCGAATATCGGAACCAGCGCTGGTTGGCCTACACCGGCGCGAGCACCGACGCCGACACCTGGACCTTCCTGCATCCCGAAGATCGCGAGCATTGCCTGACCCACTGGCGCGAAGCCCTGCGCGACGAAAAGCCATTCCAGTGCGAGACCCGCATCCTCGGTGCCGATGGCGAATATCGCTGGCACTTGCGGCGCGCGTTGCCTGAGCGCGGGCCCGGCGGCGAGGTGGTGGCCTGGCTGGGCACCGACACGGACATCGACGACCGCAAGTGTGCCGACGACGAACGCGTCGCGCTGCTGGTGCGCGAGCGCGCGGCTCGCTTCGAGGCGGAGGCAGCGCAGAAGCGCGCGGGCGAGCTGTACGTCGAGGCGAGCGAAGCGGTGCACCTGCGCGACGAGTTCCTCACGGTCGCGGCGCACGAGCTGCGCACGCCGCTGACCTCGCTGAAGCTGCAGTCGCAGTCGCAGATGCGGCGGGCGGGCGACGACTCCTCGCGGGTGATGCTGCGGCAGGTGGAGCGGCTCTGCCGGCTGGTCGATCAGCTGCTCGACGTCTCGCTCATCAGCTCCGGCAGGCTCCAGATCCAGCCGGAGCCCAGCGACCTGCAAGCGCTGGCGGTGGACGTAGCGGGACGGCTTGCGGTTGAGGCCGCCGCGAACGGCTGCACGATCGTGGTCGAGGGTGGCGCTCCGATGCTGATCGACTGCGACCCCATGCGCATGGATCAGGTGATCACGAACCTCGTCTCGAACGCCATCAAGTACGGACGCGGCAGGCCCGTGGAAGTGTCGCTGCAGGGAGACGGATCGACGCTGCGGCTCACGGTGCGCGACCACGGCATCGGCATCCAGGCCAACGATCAGGCGCGCATCTTCGAGCGGTTCGAGCGCGCGGTCTCGGTGCGCGAGTACGGGGGCCTGGGTCTCGGGCTCTACATCAGCAAGCAGATCGTGCACGCGCACGGCGGGCTCATCAAGGTCATCAGCGAGCCTGGCGAGGGGGCGACTTTCACCATCGAGCTGCCGCTCGACCACGCCGCGAAATCCAGCGCAGCCAGCGTGCACTGAGCTACTTCGGCGGCTCGTCGTCCGCGACCGGCAGCGCCTCGACGATTTCCTCCGCAGGGAGGGCTTCGACGACCGTCTCGACCGGCAGCGCCTCGACCAGGTGCCCCGTGCGCGGGCGCTCCAGCACGGCGGGGACCGGGGCGCGCGGGCGTGGGTCGGGAGGAAGCTCGATCAGGCCTTCCGAGTCGGCGGCCAGCGCGGCGAGGGCGCCCTGCCTGCCGATTTCGAGCCAGGCGAAGACGGCGGCGAGCGCGAGGCCTATCGCCGCGCGCGGCGCCAGCGAGAGCAACGCCGCGTGAACGTCGAGAACCGCGCCGCTTGCGAGCACGCTGGTGAGCAGGGTTCCCAGGGTGGCGACCACCAGCTCCAGCAACAGGAAGGACGCGGCGACGGCAATGCACGCGCCCAGCCGCGCTCCCAGCAACGAGGCAGCGCGGCCGAACGCAGCCGTGACACCGTCCCCCATGGCGGCCGAGCGGACCAGCATCAGCCGCGCCAGCAGGTCCACCAGAAGGCCCCCGAACACAAGGGTCGCGATCACCAGCGCCGTGCAGGCGAGCAGCGCGGGTGAAGGCCGCACCGCGATGAGCGGCAGCGCGGCCACCAGCGCCCCGACGCAGGCCAAAGAGTAAAGGAGCGCGAGCAGCGAGCCGACCGCGCCCGCACCGGCCACGCGCGCGAACCCACGGCCCGCGAGTTGGAGGAAGTGGCCCGGCGGCGGACGCGCGTTCATCTCCGCGTCGGCGGCGAGGAGCGGCAGCGCGCCCGACCAGAACCCGATGCCGAGCGCCCACGCCACCGCAAGCGCCGAACAAATCCCGCCGGCCACCGGCCACCGGAGCGCGCGCGCGACGACGAGTCCGCGCACCAGCGACTGCAGCGCGGAGCCCTTGCCCAGCGCGGCTGCCAGCAGGATGCCCGCCAGCAATAGCGGCACCAGCGTCAAAAGGTTGCCCAGCTGATCGAGCAGCGCCTTGGCGAAGGCGAACTCCGGGTTGCGCGACGCCGCTCGCACGCCCAGCCTCACCGCCTGATTTGCCCGCAGCATGCGCCGTCCTATATCGCGCTTTGGACGGCTTGAGACATCGATAGGTGGAGGCCACGCTCGCAGTGGATCACGGCGAAGGACTGAAAACTTGACCAGTGTGCAGCCGTTCAGTACCGTAGCTTGCATGA
Organism: Deltaproteobacteria bacterium; assembly: GCA_025358085.1. Classification (GTDB taxonomy): domain Bacteria; phylum Myxococcota; class Myxococcia; order Myxococcales; family 40CM-4-68-19; genus JANYKT01. The sequence goes on from JANYKT010000114.1 coordinate 74,301, forward strand.
CCGAGCCGATGACCGAGCGACAGGAGAAGATTCTTGCCTTCATCCAGCGCTGCATCGAGGACCAAGGCTACCCGCCGACCATCCGCGAAATCGGCGAGCACTTTGGCATCCGCTCCACCAACGGCGTCAACGATCACCTGAAGGCGCTGGAGCGCAAAGGCTACCTGCACCGCGGCGAACTGAAGAGCCGCGCGCTCAGCGTGCTCGATGGTGGCAAGTCGTCCTCGCAAGGCACCGCCGCCCCGCGCCTGGTCAAGCGGCGCGAGCTCGCCACGGCCTATTCTGATTCGGGAGACATCGTCGAGGTCCCCATCATCGGCAAGGTCGCAGCGGGCGCGCCCATCCTGGCGCAGGAGAACATCACCGACCACGTTCGCATCGACAGCTTCCTGCTCGGCGACTCGCCCAAGAAAGTGTTCGGGCTCAAGGTGACGGGCGACTCGATGATCGGCGACGGCATCCTCGACGGCGACTACATCTTCGTCCGCAAGCAGCTGCAGGCATCGGCGGGCGAAATCGTGGTCGCCATGATCGAGGACGAGGCCACGGTCAAACGCTTCTATCCGGAAGGCGATCGCATCCGCTTTCAGCCCTCGAACCCGCGGCTCAAACCCATCTACGTCTCGCGCGCAGACTTCCGGGACACGCAGATCATTGGGGTCGTCGTCGGCGTGTACCGGCGAGTGCACTGAGCGCGGCGCGCCAACCCAGGTCGGCGCGATTCGCGGAAGCAGGCGTCTACACGCGTGGCGGATGGCGCGAGCAGCAACAGCAGCAGCGTCGCGACCGGCTTGAAGAGTGCGCAGCGCAGCACCGGCTGCGGCGGATATTTTTCCGGCAGCAACGGGCAAAGGATGAAGACAGTGCGCCCGGCTTTCACGTACCGCGGCGGCGCCAGACAACGGTGACAAAGACTCCGGGGATACGGCCGATTCTCTTCTGGGTTCACCAGCGCGACTGTACGTCACTTCGCGCGCGTCACTGGGCTTCATCTCCAGGACGACGCTGGGCTCGGCGACGGACCCGCGGACGTACGACGCCTTCGGCGCGGCCGAAGCAGCAGGACACGGAACTCAACTAGACTAAGCCGCGCAAGAGCATCTCGAGCAGTGGCTGGGCGAGAATTACCCTGAGCTACTCGGAATCGAGGCGCTGCAGCAGAGCTCGCGGCGACAGGACGACGATGCCTGGCCCGGCGGGAAGTGCCGCGCGTTCCCGGTGACGAGCGCATCCGCGTGGCCGGACAGCGCCACCTCGACGAATGCCCGGTCGTCCGGATCCGGAAGCGCAGCGGTCACTGGCGTCGCGGCAACAAGTTCGCCGTCGGCCTCGAGCTGCCGCAGGACCTCCTCGACCTGCACCGTCGGTATCGCGAAGCGGGGACGGGAGAGCACTTCTCTGTACTCTTCGAGAACGCGCTCGTCGAAGAGCAACCTCAGCTCGCCGGCCAGCGTCAGCATGAGGACCTGGGCGGGGACTCCATGCGGAGATAGAAGCGGGGAGACGAGGACGTTGGTGTCGAGCACGATCCTCACTGGCGACGCCGGGCCGCGCGCGCTGCCTTGATCTCAGCCTCGATCTCCTTCGCCGAGAGCTTGTCGAGACCGCGCGCCTTCGAGTGCTCCTGGATCTCGCGGAGCGCGCGGAAGGCTCGGCCGCGCGGCGACGGCGATGCCTCGAATGCCGTGCGGAGGGCCAGGGCGCGCAGGTAGGTGCCCACGCCGAGTCCTTCGCGCTTCGCCTGCGAGGCGATGGTGGCGTGCTCTTCCTCGGTCAGCCGGATCTGGATCGTCAGCTCGCGGGCCATTCGGTAGCCTCCTCATACCTGAATGTACATTGTACGTACACACGGTGCAACTGCTCCTTGCCCCGGCAAGTGGACGGCGAAGGCTCCGTTGAGGTTCGTGCGGGCGACCTAGAAGAATTGCTGCCCGGAGAGCGAAATATCGAAGGTGCGGCGCGGCAGGAGTCCGACCGCGAAGTCGAGCCGTCCTACGACGTGCGCGAACGGAATCGGGATGTAGCGGCCGCCCACCCCCGCGCTCGCGAACGGGCCTTCATAGTTGGTGCCGGCAACAGCGTCCGCCCGGCGCGCCACCACGCCCCCGTCCACAAAGGCCGCGAGCTGCGCGATGGCGGGGATGACGAAGGTGGTCCGCCCGATGTCGACGCGGTGCTCTATGTTTCCTCGCAGGAGCACCTGTCCCGCGAAGGCCGAGTCGCTGAAGCCGCGGATTTCGCGCAGCCCACCCGCGCGGAAGAGGAAGCTGTCGGTCCGGCCGGTGGTCCCGAGGAGCGCCAGTTGGACACAAAAGTTCTGACCGGGGCGCGGCACGAAGAAGCCGCGCGCCACGATCGACCCGGCGGTCACGCTCGAGCGCGTCCCCAGCACGCCCCCGCGCGAAGTCTGGAGCAGAACTTTCACTTCGCGACCGTGCGACATCGACAGCTCCTGCTCAACAAAGCCCAGCTGCACGCCGGCCACCGCGGCGAGATTGTCCGCGTCGGGTGGCGGTGCTCCGGGAGCAAGCGTGGCCTCGGAAGTTGCGAAGCGATCGTGCAGCACGTCCAGGCCCCCGATGAGCGACACCCGGTCGGACAGCTCGTAGTGAAGTTCGAGCCGCAGGTCGTGGCGGGCGCGGTCGTAGACGTAACCGGCACGACCCGCGGGGGAGAAGGCGGCGTAGTCGATGAAGTCGCGGGTCCAGTAGAAGCCGGGCTGGAAGCGGGTGCCGAAGGTGCGCGGCGCCTCGGCATAGACGTAGCTGCCGAACTTGCCATCGGTGAAGGGAATGCGCGCGTTGCTGGAAAGATCGCCGTAGATGGTGATGAGCCGGAAGAGCGCGTTGTGATCGGAGACCCCGAACCGCGAGGTGGTCCGTCCGCCGCCGTGGCGGAAGCCAAGCACTGGATAGACGGCCCAGCGATCCTTGGCGTCGATCTCGATGCGCGTGTGGTCGTCGCTGACCTGCGCCGCGACATCGTAGAACACCCCCAGCGTACGCAGGCGGGAGAGGTCGCGCTGCAGCGTCGCGGGATCGTAGTCGTCGCCGACTCGCGTTGAGAGCAGGCGCCGGATGGCGGTTTCGCGCGTCCAGCCGACGCCGCCCAGCTTCACGTCGATGCTGGCGACCGGCGCGGCGAGCGCGAGGCAGAGGAGCGGGAGCACGCCCCCTGACGCGTAACACGCCCAAGGTTGCGATATGCAAAGGCATGACTCTCTTGCTGGAAGGAAGACACGTCCGCCTCGAGCCGCTCGCCTTGTCACACCTCGACGCGCTCTGGGAAGCGGCGAGCGAGGGCGGCGACACCTTCCGCTGGCAGGCGATGCCGAAGACCCGGGAACAGCTGCGCGAGTACGTCGACCGGGCGCTTCTGGCGCGCGACCAGCAGGCGTTCGCGACCGTGGACCGGGCCGCAAACCGGGTTGTCGGCTCGACCCGCTTCCTCGACATCCAGCGCTGGACCTGGCCCATCGGACTGTCGAACCCGCGCGCGGGCGATGCCTCGGTGATCGATGCGCTGGAGATCGGCTTCACCTGGCTCGCGCCGCGCGCGCAGCGCACCGCCATCAACACGGAAGCAAAGCTGCTGATGCTGACCCACGCCTTCGAGACGCTGCGCGCCCGGCGGGTGCAGCTCAAGACGGATGCGCGCAATGATGTATCGCGCAATGCCATCGCGCGGATCGGCGCGCAATTCGAGGGAGTGCTCCGCTCGCATTCGCCCGGTGCGGACGGCGGCGTGCGCGACACAGCGTTTTTCGCAATTCTCGCCGCCGAGTGGCCCCTGGCGAAGACGCAACTCGCAGCGAGGCTGCGCTGATGGCGTTCGCAGGTATTCCGCCCGGCGCGACGCGCCTGATGGTCGAGCTCTCGCACCGGCAGGACAAGCTCTGGTACGGCGAGCACAAGAGCGAAATCGACGCCGCCGCGCAGGCACCGCTGCGCGCGCTGGTCACCGATGCGGTGCCGGCGCTGCGCAAGCTCTACCCCCGGCTGGACCTGACCCCGAAGAACTTCCGGCTGCACCGCGACGTGCGCTTCTCGCACGACAAGTCGCCCTTCAAAGACCACGCGGCGGCCGTCGTCATGGTCGGCGCGAACAAGCAGCCCGGCAGCGCAGTGGCCGCGCTGTATCTGCAAGTGGGGCCGGACGAGGGCGGTGCCGCCGGACTCTGGTTGATGGAGGCGGAACAGCTGTCGCGCTTCCGGAAGGCGGTGCTGCACGAGCGCCACGGAGCGAAGCTTATGACGATGTTGCGGGCGGCGGAAGACAAGGGACATCGGGTGATCTCGGGAGCGCAGCTTTCGCGCGCGCCTCGCGGCGTCGATCCCGCGCACCCGCGCATCTCGCTGCTGAAGCGCAAGGGATTGGCGCTCGATTTCCCGGTCATCCCGGCTCGCTTGCGGCACTCGAAAGCGTTGCTGGGTTGGTGCGTCGACCGCGCAGGCGAGGCCGCGCCCACCGTGCGCTGGCTGCTTGAACACTGCGGCTGAGCGCCGGACGTCGGCTGCGGTGAGGTAAACCTGCGGTTTTTTAGCCGGGCTTGTTGAGATGCGCGGCGAGGCCAGCCACCAGCTTGCGCGGCGACAGGCGCACGCCGAACGCACCCAGCTTGTTCATCACGCCCTGCACCGCCACGGTCTTTCCCGCCTGCATGGCGCGCCAGCCGTGCAGAGCGACCGTCGCCGCGTCAGCCGGCTTCTGCTGCTGAAAGAGCCGGCTCCCGGCAACGCCCGCGGTCGCGGCGAAGCCAGTGGCGGTCGCGCCCGGACAGTGCGCGGTGACGGTCACGCCGCTGCCGCGCAGCTCGTGCGCGAGCGCCTCGCTGAAGGAGAGCACGAACGACTTGCTTGCGTAATACGTGGCCATGAACGGCCCGGGCTGGAAGGCCGCCGTCGAGGCAATGTTCATGATGCGGCCCTCCTTCCGGTCCCTCATGCCGCGGCCGAAGAGCCAGCAAAGCTCCAGCAGCGCGCGGCAATTCAGCTCCAGCATCCCGGTCGCGCTCGCGAGCGGCAGGTCGAGGAAAGCGCCGCTGTCGCCGAAGCCCGCGCAGTTGATCAGGATCGACGGCGGGCGTGCCTGCAGCGCATCGAAGAGCTCTTGCGGTGCACCGATGCGCGACAGATCGGAGGCGATGACGCGCGCCTCGATGCCGTGCGCCGAGGACAGCTCCTGCGCCAGCGCCGTCAGCTGCGGCAGGCGGCGCGCGACCAGCACCAGATCGAATTTCTCTCGCGCGGCGACGCGCGCGAACTCGACCCCGAGACCCGACGACGCTCCAGTGATCAACGCCACCTTCCGTGCCATGGCTCTCCTCCTGCGGTGGCTGCGATGCCCTGCTCTTATCAGGCAACACGCACGCTGGGGCCGGTCCCGGTTGTCTCGGTGCAACCGGGGCGGACACTCAGTCGATGTCGGAGCCCGTCTGCGAGCCAGTCGCGGGCTCGTCGTGCGATCCGCGATCGTTCCCGGCCTGGTTCAAGTTCGGGTTGTCGATCAGCTTCTGTCGCTCGACCGAAGGTCGCTCGGCGGGATCCTCCTCGGGGAGAATCTTTTCGGCACGGGCGCCTTTCGGCTTCGCTGCTTTGTCGGTTTTGTTTTGCATGCGTTAATCTCAGGGTCGCGCAAGCAAAGCGAAAGCTACGTGTTGCCAGGCGCCTGCTTCTTCCCCAGCCGGGCGACGGCCGCCCGAACGTGCTCCTGCGCTTCCGGAGCAAACCAGGACTCAGTCCACCCCTCATTCCCCGCCGCGCGAATGAGCGCCGCCACGGGCGCGCGCAGGGCGGCTTTGATGCGCGCCGCTCCCGGGCTCACCAGCTGGCCAGCCCGCACCATCGCCGCCGCGCGCGCGTCGGGCGCGATCTGGTCGATGAGCCCCAGCCCGAGCGCCTCTTCCGCGGAGTGCAGCCGGCCCTCGAGCGCGATAGGCACGAGCGACCTCGCCGGGACCTGCGCCCGCAGCGCCTCGAGGATCACCGGCGGCAGCCCCATCCCCAGCTGCGCCTCATTCAGCCCGATCTTGCCGCCCGCCATGATTCGCACATCGGCCTGCAGCGCCAGCGCGCACCCGCCCGCGATGGCGTGGCCGTTGACCGCCGCGACCACCGGCATCGGCAGCTCGAAGATCCGCAGCAGCACTTCGCTGAAGCGATCAATGAAGATCCGGAACGCAGGTGGGGACAGCTCCACCAGCGCGGGCAGGTCAAGCCCCGCCGAGAAAATCGGCCCCTGCGCCGCGATCACCACTGCGCCCGCATCGCCCAGCTGGGCAAGCAGACCGTCGAGCGCGTCGAGAAAGGCGAGGCTGATCGCGTTCGCCTTGCCCCATTCCAGGACCACCACCGCCACGTTTCCCTGCCGTTCGATGCGCATGCAAGTCACTCCATTTTTGGAACGTCGCGGCCCTCGCCGAACCCGAGCACCCAGAACCTTGCCGGGCGCCCGGACTCCGCGGCCAACGCGCGGGAAAGCTCCCGGGGCGGCTCGTCCTGGCCGTCATCGGCCAAGTCGAAAGTGCCAAAGTGTATGGCCACGCTCGTCTGCGCGTGCAGGTCGTGGTGCGCCTGCACCGCCTGCGCCGGCGAGAGATGGACAGCTCCCATGAACCATTCTGGCCTGTACGCGCCGATGGGCAGGATGGCCAGACGGAGCGGGCCGTACTTCTGGCCGATGGCGCGGAAGTGCGGTCCGTAGCCGGTGTCGCCGGCGAAGAAGACCGCGCCCGCGGGCCCCCGCAGCACGTAGCCGGCGAAGAGCGTGCAGTTGCGATCGCAAAGCCCGCGGTTGGAGAAGTGCTGCGCCGGTACAGCCGAAAGCGTGACCACGCCCAGCTTCAGCTCTTGCCACCAGTCGAGCTCGCGCACGTTGCGGATGTGCTGCTGGGCGAGAAGCGGGGCAACGCCGAGCCCGACATAGAAGTGCGCACGGGGGAAAGCGCGGGAGAGGCGCAGGAGCGTTGGCAGGTCCAGGTGGTCGTAGTGGCTGTGGCTCACCAGCACCACGTCGATGGGCGGCAGGTCTTCGAAGCGCAGGCCCGGCGGACGCACGCGGCGCGGGCCGGCCCAGGAGATGGGACTGGCGCGGTCGGACCAGATCGGATCGGTCAGGACGTTAAGGCCGTCCACCTGGATGAGAGTCGTCGCGTGGTTCACGAAGGTGACGCGCAGGCCGCCCAGGCCCACGCGTTCGGGCGGGCGCGGTCCCGGCGGCAGGTCTTCAAAGTCCCTCCACGGCCCGTGCTGCCGGGTGCGCAGCCACTTGAACAGGCCGCCCACCCCCTGCTGCTGGACGCCCGCGACGAAGAAGTTTTCGCCGTCGAAGTGGTCGCTCTCAGGCCCTTGATAGCGCGGGCCGCTCCAGACGCAGCAGCCGGCTCCGCAGGCGGAGGCGACCAGGGCCGCCGCGGACAACGAGAGAGCGCGCACGGGCGCAAGGTATCAGAAGGTGGCCTCGGGAAAGCCGAGACCGGGACGCGCGAAGAGGAAACCCTGCAACAGCTCGCAGCCCAGATCGGCCAGCGCATCGCGCTCGGCGGGCAGCTCCACTCCCTCGGCGACGACGGTGATGCCGAGCTCGCGGCAGGCCGACGCCATCGACCCGACCAGCTTGGCCTTCACCTCGTTGCGGTGCACGTCGCGCACCAGCGCCATGTCGATCTTGACCACCGACGGCTCGAGCTGCGCGAAGCTCGCGAGTCCAGCATAGCCAGCGCCGAGGTCGTCGATGGCGATGCGGAAGCCCATCCGCTTCAGGCGCTCGACTCGGCCGCGCACGTCGGACACGAGGCCCAGCGAGGCGCGTTCGGTCACTTCCAGCACCACTCGCGAGGCGATGGCCGAGAGCGGCCCCGCGGGATCGTAGAGGGCGTCGTCGACCAGCTCCTGCGGATTCACATTGACGAAGAGGTCGATGCCGGGAGGAAGCACGGAAGCGCTGGACGCGACCGCGTCGCGCACAGCTCGGCCGATCTCGGACTGCCGCCCGAGCCCGATCGCCGCGTCGATGAGCGCCACAGGGTCGCGGAGCGCGCCGGCGCTGGTGCGCAGCAGCGCCTCGTAACCCACCACGCGCCGCATCTTCCACGAGACGATGGGTTGATACGCCATGCGCAGCGTCTTCAGCGCCTGGGTCACCTGCCCGTCGAGAACCGTCCGGTCGGCCGCGCCCCCGGACGGCTTGCCCAGAAACGCGAGCGACTGGCGGCGTGCGTCGGCCGACCGGCGTACCTCCACCGCCGAGTCGAGAACGTCGCGCAGGCTGTCCAGGTTGAAAGGTTTGAAGAGGTAGCGCAGCGCCCCGTGCTCGATGGCCTTGACGGCCGTCTCCAGCGACGGAGCGCCGGTCATGAGGATGACGGGCAGGTCGAGATCGTGCTGGCGCACCCGGCGCAACAACTCCACGCCGTCCATACCGTCGAGGTGCACATCCGAGAGCAGCACATCGAAGTGCGTCTCGCCCACCGCCTGGATACCCGCCTCCGCGCTCGCCACCACGGTCAGGTCGAAGCGCGCCCGCAGGCACCGTTGCAGCACATTGCGGATGCCGGCGTCGTCATCGACGATGAGCACTCGCGGACGATTCCCGTTGCTGTCTACAGTCAGCGTTGCCGTCATGCTGCTCTCCTGGATGCGCAGAATTTGGCAACCGTGTGTTCCAGCGCCCGCCGGTCGATGGGCTTGGTGAGGTAGCCGTCGAAGCCGGCCCGCCGCACCCGATCGTCATCGCCACGCATGGCGAGCGCGGTCAGCGCCACCAGCGGGATGGTGCCGGTGAGCGGGTCGGCCCTGAGCTCGGCCGCGAGCGCGAACCCGTCCTTGCCCGGCATGGCGATGTCGAGCAGGACCAGCAGCGGCTGCTTTTCCCGCGCGAGCCGCAGGCCCTCGTCGCCGTTGCGCGCGAGCAGCACCTCGCACCCCAGGCGTTCGAGCAGCTGCCGCGCCACGGTCAGGTTGGTCTCGTGATCGTCGACCACCAGCACCAGTCCCTGGGCCGAGGCCGGTGCGAGGCGCTTGGCAGGGAACTCGTCGCTGCCGGAGGCGGGCTCTTCGACCGCGACCGGCAGCGTAAAGGAGAAGGTGGCGCCCTGGCCCTCGACGCTCGCCACGCCCATGGTGCCGCCGTGCTGTTCGACCAGGCGCTTGGAGATGGCGAGGCCGAGCCCGGTGCCCTCATGCTTCTTCACCAGCGGGCTCTCGGCCTGGAAGAACGGCTTGAACAGCTGCGGCAGCACCGAAGCGGCGATGCCCGGCCCGTTGTCGCGCACGAAGAAGCGCACGTTGGTGCCGTCGCGGCTGGCGCCCGCGTCAACGTGCGAGCCTGCCGGGCTGAACTTGACGGCATTGGAGAGCAGGTTGAGCAGGATCTGCTGCAGCTTTCCGGGGTCCGCGAGCACCGGCACCAGGTCGGCCTCAGCCAACTCGAGCGAGATTCCTTTCTTCTTCGCTGCCGCATTGACCAGCGTAAACGCGCTGGCGATGGCCTCCGTGGGCTGCACCGGCTCGACCGAAAGAGTCATGTGACCCGCTTCGATCTTTGCCAGGTCGAGCACGCCATTGATCAGCGTCAACAGGTGACGGCCACTCGCGTGAATGTCGCGCGCGTACGCGATCTGCTCGGCGGAGAGCTTGTCGGTCTCGTCGAGCAGAAGTTCGCTGAAGCCGATCACCGCGTTCAGCGGCGTGCGCAGCTCGTGCGACATGTTGGCAAGGAACTCGCTCTTGAGGTTGTCTGCCTTCTGGACTTCGCGGTTCTTGACCTCCAGCTCGCGCTGCTGCGCCTTGAGTTCCTCGCCCTGCTCGGCCAGTTCATTGGCCTGCTCGCGCAGCTCCTCGTTGCGGCGCGCGAGTTCGCGCGCGATCCGCTCGGTCTGCAGCAACAGCGTGCGGCGCGCGATGGTCAGCGCCAGCGGCGTCGCCAGGTCTGACAGGGTCGCGAGCGTTTCGGCATTGATGGGGCCGAGCGAGCCGACGAGCAGCAGGCCCGTGTGGCGGCGGCCGACGGTGAGCGGCAGCAGAGCCATGGCACGCGGACGGCCCGCGGCCAGCAAGCAGTCGAAGCGCAAGTCCAGCTCTTCGGGGACGGGGTCGAAGGTCTCGATGCGACCCTTCTCCAGCGCCTGCGCGGCCATGCCGGCGAGCGGGAGCCTGGTGGTGCGCGCGGCCGCGCTCGCGGCGTAGGAACCGATCGGCACCAGCTCGTTGCCCTCCACCTGGTAGCAAATCATCATCGCCGCGGAGGCGGGCGCGGCGATCTCTCCGAGCGCGGCGTTCACCAGCCCTTCCAACTCGGACTCGGCAGCGAGCGCAGCCAGTGCGCGGCCCTTGGCCTGCTCGCGGTAGCGGTGTCTCGCCAGCTCTTCGCTGCGCTCGGCCAGCTCGCGGTTCTGCCGCGTCATCTCTTGATTGACGAACTCCAGCGCCTGGGTGCGTTCGCGCGTCTTCTCCTCTAGCCGCGCATTGAGCGCAGCCAGTTGCCCGGCGGGCGCACTGCGCCGTTCAAAGAGGAGCTTGAAGACCAGCGCCAGCAGCGCGCCGCAAAGCACCAGCAGCGCCGGGATCATAGGGTTGCTCGCTCCGGCGCCGCCTGGACTTCGGGGGCAAGACGCAAGCGGAAGAGCGCGCCGCCGCCGGGCCGATCGTGCACAGAGATGTCGCCGCCGTGCGCGCCGGCCACCAGCTTGACCAGATAGAGCCCGAGCCCGATGCCTCGACGGGCCGCGCCGCGCTGGGCCTCGAGTGAGCCGAACTTCTCGAACATGCTGCGCTTGAGCTCCTCCGGGATGCCCGTGCCGCGGTCGCCGACCTCGACCTCGATCCAGCCCAGGTTGTTGCGGGCCACCACCGAGATGTCGGTGCCCGCCGGTGTGTATTTCAGGGCGTTGGACAACAGGTTTTCGATCGCGCGACGCAGCAGCTTGTCGTCGACGGACGCGGTGGACTCGCCTTCGAAGGAGCAGGCCACCTGCACGCGGCGCCGGCGCGCGGTCCCCGTCAGGGTGGCGAGGGCGCTCTCTACCAGCTGCGAGAGGTCCACCTTGATGCGGCGGGCGACGATGGCGTTTTCCTCGAGCAGCCGGACCTGGAGCGTCTCGTCGAGCACCTCGCGCAGCCCGTTCGCACCCTTGAGCGCGCGGGCCAGGTCCTCGGCCTGTTCCTTTCCTGAGGGCGTGTCCGAAGCCAGCTCGATCGACGAGATCATCCCGGCCAGCGGATTGCGCAGGTCATGCACCAGCAGCGAGACCAGGTCGTCCTTCATCGACTGCAGCCGCCTCAGCTCCTGCACCTGGTCGCGGATCAGCTTCTCCTGATCGCGCAACCGCAAGAAGCTGCGCACGCGCAGCAGGAGCTCCCGGCGATCGAGCGGCTTGGGCAGGAAGTCGTCGGCGCCGGCTTCGAGGCCGGTGTTGCGATCGTCCTGCTCGCCGAGCGCGGTGACCAGGATGACGGGCAGGAACACGTCGCGCGGCATGGCCTTGATCAGCCGGCAGGTCTCGAAGCCATCCTGCTCCGGCATCATCACGTCGAGCAGCACCAGATCGCAGTGTTCGCGCTCGAGGACTGAAAGCGCGGCGCGGCCGGTATCGGCCTCCAGAACCGTGTACGTCGAGGCGAGGTAAGCGCGCAGCAGCGAGCGGTTGCGAGCCTCGTCGTCCACCACCAGGATGGCGCTCTTCATTGGGACTGCACCGTGCTGAGCACGTTCTTCATCACCTCGGGCACGCGGCGCTGCAACTCGGCCAGGAGCGCCTGCTGCTGGCGGGCAAGCGCGCGGAGGCGGCGGTTCTCCTGCTCCATCTCGATGCTCTCCCAGGCAAAATGCAGCACCGTCAGCAGCTCCGACGAGCGGCACGGTTTGTTGAGGTAGCGGTAGACATGAGCCGAGTTGATCGCGCTGATCGACGTCTCAAAGTCGGCGCGGCCGGTGAGGAGGATCCGGACCACGCCGGGGTTCCGGGTGCTGATGGCGGAGAGCAGCTCGACGCCGTTCATTCCCGGCATGTCGTGGTCGGAAATGACGATGTGAGCCGGCCAGTCTTTGAGCACCGCCAGCGCCTCGTCGCCGCTTTCGACAGCGGTGCAGCAGTAGCCGGCTCGCTCGACCACCCGCTTGAGGCTGGTCCGGGCGTCTTCCTCGTCGTCGACAATCAGGACTCGCTGCTCTTGTTGCATGTGCCCCCGTGGGTTTTTCTGTCTGGTCCCTTACAATGCAGATGCGGGGCCAAATCTTCCCGGCAGGGGCCCGAGGAGAGCAGGCACCGGGGTCTTTGTGGGCAGTCCGCTTTCCGGACGGCGCGTCCAGACTTCGGACACCCTAGTCGTCGGCGGGCGGCGCGATCTGGTAGCGCTGCAGCTTCTGGTACAGCGACGACTTGGCGATGCCCAGGACCACCGCGGCGCGCGCCACCTTCTTCTCGCGCGACAGCACGCGCTCGATGTGACGTTTCTCCATCTGCTCCAGAGTCACCAACTCGTCGCCGTCCGCCGGCCCGGCTGCTGCGCCCAAAAGGAGATCCGCACCTTCGAGGATTTTCTTGCTCGACAGCACCTGGGCACGCTCCAGCACGTTGCGCAGCTCCCGGATGTTGCCGGGCCAGGGGTAGCTCGTCAGCGCACGGTCGGCGCTCTCCGCCAGATTTATGCCGGGGCGCAGCAGCCGCCGGGCCAGCAGCGGGATGTCTTCGATGCGGTCACGGAGCGGCGGCAACCGCAGCGGCAGCACGCTGATCCGATAGAAGAGGTCGCTGCGGAACCGCTTCTCCTGCACGGCGCGGTCGAGGTCGTGATGCGTCGCCGCGACCAGCTTTATGTCGACCTGGCGATCCTTCACGTCCCCGAGCCGGCGGAACTTCTGCTCCTCGAGCACCTTGAGCAGGCGCGGCTGCACCTGCAGGTCCACGTCGCCGATCTCATCGAGGAAGATGGTCCCGCGGTTGGCCACCTCGAGCAGGCCGGCCTTGGCCATCGCCGCGCCGGTGAAGGCGCCGCGCTCGTGTCCGAACAGCTCGCTCTCGAGCAGCTCACGCGACAGGCCCGCACAGTTGAGATCCACGATCGGCTCGTCGGCCCGCGGCCCGCTGCGGTGCAGCCAGGCGGTCAGCACGCCCTTGCCGCTGCCCGTCTCGCCCAGGATCAGCACCGGCCCATCCGCTTCGGCCACCCGCGTCGCCTGCTCCCGCAGCGCGGCGAGGGCCGCGCTCGTGCCCACGAACGGATCGGGCGCCTCGCGCGCCTCGCGGTCCTGCAGCAGCAGCTTCTGCTTGCGCGCGCGCCGGCCTTCGAGCAGCCGCTCCACCACCGCGAGCAGCGCCGGCAGATCGACTGGCTTGGTGAGGAACTGTTCGGCGCCCTCCTTGATGGCGCGCACAGCCAGCTCGATGGACCCGTGGCCGGTCAGGAATACCACCGGCACCGAGGGATCGATCTTGCGCAGGCGCCGCAACAGATCCAGCGAGTTGCCGTCAGGGAGCTCGTAGTCGGTGAGCACCACGTCGGGACGGCGCGAGCGGAAGGACAGCTCGGCGGCGGCGCAGGTCGCTGCTTCGGAAAGCTCGAAGTCGTGCAGCTTGAGGTAGCGCCCGAGTGCCAGGCGCTGTGGAGCCTCATCCTCCACCAAGAGGATGGTCTCGCGGCTCACGGCGCGGCCTCGAGCGCAAGCCGCACCTTGCGCAGCAGGACCTGCGGCGTGAACGGCTTTTGCAGGAAACGGTCGGCGTAGGCCGGACGCGCCGAGCCCGACATGAAGAGGATGCGCGCCTCGGCGTGGCGCTCGCAGACCCGCCGCGCAATCTCAGCACCGGTCGTGTCGGGCAGGTTGAAGTCGGTCAGCACGAGGTCGATGATCGGCTCGTCCCGCGCGTGGGCCTCGGCCTCGGCGCCATCGGCCGCGTCGAGGACACGGAAACCCCGGCGGCTGAGCACGCTCTGGATCGCGGCGCGCACCGACTCGTCGTCCTCGATGACCAGCACGGTCCCGCCCTGCGCCGGCACCGTCGGCGGCGAGGGAAGAGGAGGCAGAGTCGCCGTGAATGGGGCGGTCCCGGGAACCAGCTCGCGCGCCAGCAGCGAGGCGCGCTCGGCCGCGGCGCACAGCTCCACCAGCTCGACGCGATGCGGGTGGTCCGGCAACATCTGGTCGAGCACCAGCTGTGCGTTCAGCACGACGATAGCAATGGCGTTGTTGAAGTCGTGCGCCACCGAGCGCGCCGCTTCCCTGGGGCTGACCGGGTCCATGGACCCAGCAAAGCGCAGTTTGAGGAGATCCGCCAATCGCGCGCGGGCATCGGTCAGGTGCCGGCCCCTCATCCGTCAAAGGTCCGGTGACGGCGGCCCGCCTGCACTGCTACTTGGCTGCCCACGCTCGGCCGAACGGAGACTAAAACGCAATGAGAAGAATCATCCTCGGAACGCTCGCCGCCCTGCTCTTCGCGACCCTGGCCGGCTGCGCCCCGACCTTGCGCTTCAACCAGACGTGGCTCGCCTCGGAAGAGTTGAAGCTCGCCAGCAACGGGTACGTCAGCCTCAAGTCCACCGGCGAAATCATCGACCTTGCGCCCATCAAGGCGCGGGAGCCCGGCACCTTCGAGCGCGTCATGGTGCTGAAGGTCCATGGCAGCTACCTCATCGTCGGCGACGCGTTCCAGCACGCCTGGCGGCTCTGGGCTGGCGGCAAGGACGAGGCACACTACGAAGTCGTCGAGGGGATCAAGCCCGGCGCCCAGGGGTTCACCTCGCCCACCCTGGAAGTGAGCGGGAATTGCGGGCTCGTGCGCTGGCAGCGCGGAAGCGTTCCCGCACAGGCATTCGTGACCTTCAAGGGAGACGTCGATGAAAAGAAGTGTGGCGATGAATAGCGCGCTCAGGCTGGTTTCCCTCTCCATCATCGCAACCGTGGGCGCGGCCCGTGCCAC
>JANYKT010000195.1 GCA_025358085.1 Deltaproteobacteria bacterium
TGGACGGGAAGCTCGTTCCCTGGGAGGACGCGAAGGTGCACGTCCTGACGCACTCGTTGCATTACGGCGTGGCTGTGTTCGAGGGCATCCGCTGCTACACCCAGCCTGACGGCAGCGGCTCGATTTTCCGCCTGCGCGAGCACGTGCGGCGCCTGTTCGAGAGCGCCCACATCTGCTTGATGGACATCCCCTACACCAAGGAGGAAGTGACCGAGGCGTGCAAGGAGATCCTCCGCGCCAACAGGATGTCCGAAGGCTACCTGCGCCCGATCGCGTACCACTCCGACGGCCTGATGGGCGTGGGCGCGGTCAATCCGGTGAAGCTTACCGTTGCCACCTGGTATTGGGGCGCGTACCTGGGCGAGGAGGGTCTCAAGAGAGGCATCCGCGCCAAAATCAGCTCGTACACGCGCATGCACATGAACAGCGATCCCACGCGCGCCAAGGTAACCGGCCACTACTTGAACAGCGTGCTGGCAAAGCGCGAGGCGCTGGTGGCGGGCTACGACGAGGCCATTCTGCTCGACCAGCAAGGCTACGTCGGAGAGGCCACCGGCGAAAACGTTTTTCTGGTGCGCGATGGCGTTCTCTACACGCCCCCGGTCTCGGGCGGAATCCTCGAGGGCATCACGCGCGAGAGCATCTTGCGCATCGCGCAGGACAAGGGCGTCCGGGTCGAGGAGCGGCGCTTCTCCCGCGACTACCTGTACTGCGCGGACGAAGTCTTCATGTGCGGTACGGCCGCCGAGATCACGCCCGTCCGCGAGGTGGACGATCGGAAGATCGGCCTCGGCGAAATGGGCCCCATCACACGCGAGATCCAGACGACTTTCTTCCGCGCGGTCCGCGGCCAGGAACCGCGATATGGCGAGTGGCTCACGCCCATCGCCGCCTCGGCTTCCGCTGCCAACGGACAGCGCGCAGCCGTGCCGTAACGCCGCACCCCCGCAATCAGAAAGAGCTTGCCGGGAGCCGCCTCGAGCGGCTCTCGCGCTTCGCGGTCGATCTCTCACCCTTGCGGAATGACCTGTGAAGTCCGCTCGTTACGATCTGCGGACTGCAGCTTCGAAGCAGTGGCCGGACCAGCTAGCGAAAAGTCCTATAGCTGCACACAAGTACGCAGATTCTGTCGGAACTTGAATTGACGCCTCGTTTGTCATTCGCTAGCTTGGTTTTCCGCTGGCCAAGCGAAACCCGCCGTACTCGTTAGTAAAAGGAGCAACTCATGAGCCGCACCCGCTACCTCGATCTCGACGACCGCAGTGAGGACGTTCGTGAGCTGATGCGGCAGCGGCCAAACGAAAGCCGCGAGTTCCTTGAGAAGTACGAACTTTCCTGGATCTACCATGAGGCCGCCCTCGAGGGCATGGTCCTGACTCACGCCGAGCTGCGGCAGGCTTTCGAGGTGACGGGCGTGACAGACAGCTCGATGGTCCACGCCTATACCGAAGTCCGCAACCAGCGCAACGCCATCGACCTGATCAAGCAGGAGGCGCGGGCGCGGACGGTCAAGTATTCGCTCGCGCTGGTGAAAAAGATCTTCGAGACTCTTTACAACGGCCTGCCCAACCGCCTCCCGGTCACTTTCCGGCGCGACATGCCGCTGCACCGCACCTACTTCCACGACATCGTTCAGCCTGTGCAGATCCAGCCGGGCCTCGAGCAGCTCTTCGAGTTCATGTCGAGCGAAGAATTCCTCAAGATGCATCCCATCAAGCAAGCCACGCACTCGCACCACCGCTTCATGGAGATCTTCCCCTTCTCGGATCTCTCCGGGAAGGTCGGCCGGATGATGATGAACCTCATCCTGGTGCGCTCGGGCTACATGCCGGTCATCATTCACAGCATCGACCGCGAGAAGTACTACGAAGGTCTGCGGCTCCCGGCCACGCAGTTCGGCCAGGTCATCGCGGATGCCATGGACAACAGCCTGGACAACGCTTACACGTTTTTCGTGCCCGGCTGGAACGCCATCACCCGCAAGCGGGCTGCGAGCGCGTAAGCCTTTGCTCCTCGGCGCGCACGAGTCTACCTCTGGAGGCCTCCATGAGGCTTTTGAACGGGGCACATCCGACGGCTGCGAAGCCGTCCAGATTTTCACCAAGTCGAGCCGGCAATGGGCAGCGAAGCCGATCTCCGCGGATGAGGCAGCGACCTTCCGCGCCGAAGCCGCGCGCACGGGCTACGCCGCCTCAACCTCCGTGCACGCCAGCTACCTCATCAACCTGGGCGGAGGCGAGGGTGACTTGCGTGAGAAGTCCATCGCCGGCTTCACCGACGAACTCCAGCGCTGCGACGCGCTGGGCGTCCCTTTCCTGGTCGTGCACCCCGGCTCCAATGCCGACACCCGCGCCGGACTGCGCAACATCGCGCGCGGGCTCGACCAGGCCTTTGATCTGCACCGGGGCGCCTGCCAGGTCCTGCTGGAAACCGCAGCAGGCCAAGGGGCTTCACTTGGTCGCAGCTTTGCGGAACTGCGCGAGATCCGCGATCAGGTGCGCAGCCCCGAGCGCGTCGCCGTCTGCCTCGACACCTGCCATGTCTTCGCCGCCGGCTACGACATCTCCACCGAACGCGGCTACCACGAGGTCTTCGACGACTTCGACAAGACTTTGGGAATCGGGCTATTGAAAGCCTTCCATCTGAACGATTCCGTCAAGCCGCTGGGATGCCGGGTTGACCGCCACGAACTTGTCGGTAGGGGCAAGATCGGTCCCGGCTGCTTTAAACTTCTGGTGAACGACCCCAGATTCCAAGGGATGCCGGGCTATCTTGAAATCCCTCCGGAAGGGAACAAGTCTTGCCTGCGGCGCCTGCGCGCGATGCGGGCAAAAACTGCGCCGGCCGCGGCTTCCCGAGCCCGGCGTTCGCGCGTTGCCAGTGCACAGACGTCCGACTAAGGTGCGCCCCACCTCCATGGGCAATGCCCCCACGACGCCTGTTCCCGAGCCTCCTCCCGAGCGGCCCCCCGACCATTCCGACCGGTTCGCCTTGCGCGAGCGACTGCGCAAGCTGCTCGCGGTCGCGCGCAACCACAAACGCGCGCTGGTCCTGACTCATGACAACCCGGACCCGGACGCGGTGGCCAGCGCCTGCGGTCTCGCCTTTCTGCTGTCCCAGAGCGCCGGCATCGAGGCCAGCTCCGCCTACGGCGGCATCATCGGCCGGGCGGAAAACAAGGCGCTCCTCAAGGTGCTTCATCTGCCCATCGTACCCGTCGCCCGGCTCGAATCGCGGGATCACGATCTGGTCTGCCTGGTGGACACCCAGCCCGAGGTTGGGAACTACTCGCTCGCTTCCTCCGAGCTTCCGCAGCTCGTGATCGACCACCACCCGTCCCGGCCTGCCTCGCTGCGAGCCGCCTTTCACGACGTGGGGGGCAAGGCCGGCGCGACCTCCACCATGGTGACGCAATATCTGCGGGCAGCGCGCCTGGAGCCGGCCGCCGAGCTCGCGACCGCGCTGTTTTACGGCATCAAGAGCGACACTCGCGATCTCGGCCGCGAAGTCGAGAGCGCCGACATCGATTGCTACAACTGGCTCTTTCCGCTCATCGACAAGCCAGCCTTGTCGCGCATCGAGCACCCGGCGGTTCCCGCGCGCTATTTCGCTGCTTACCACCGCGCCTACGAGCGCGCGCGACTGCACGGCGGTGGCGAGGGCGTGGTGGTCGACATGGGCTCGGTCTACGTCCCCGAGATCGTCCCTGAAGTGGCCGAGAAGCTGGTCAGCCTCGAAGGCCTGCGCTGGTCGCTGGCCACCGGCTCGTACAAGAGCGAACTCTACCTGTCGCTGCGCTTGAACGACCGCCGAATGAACGCCGGCAAGCTGGTCCGCGAAATCTGCGCGCCGCTCGGAGGCAGCGCTGGCGGGCACGGGGCCATGGCCGGCGCGCGCATCCCGCTGCGGGGCCGCACCCAGAGCTTGCTCTCAAACGATCTGTTCGCGGCCTTCCTGAGAGCCTTCCACCTGAAAGCCGGTGCCGGTGCACCGCTCGTTCCAAAGGAGCCGTGAACCCGCAGCCCGCCATCTACCTCAACGCCAACGCGACCACGCCGCTGCACCGCGAGGTGATGGCCGCGATGATGCCCGCGCTGGCCGACTTCTTCGCCAATCCGTCCTCGGTCCACAAGCCCGGCCAGGACGCGCGGGCGCTGGTGGACTCTGCCCGGGAGCAGTGCGCGACAGCGCTCGACTGCGACCCGCGCGAGCTCATCTTCACCAGCGGCGGGACCGAGGCCGACGGGCTCGCGCTGCGGGGGCTCGCGCCGCGCAAGATTGTCACCACCGCGGTGGAGCACCCGGCCGTTCTCGACGCCTGTCGCGGAGTCGAGACCGTTCTCGTTCCGGTGTCGCGCGACGGCGCGCTCGACCTCGACGCGCTGCGGGCCGCGCTCCCGGGTGCGTCGATCTGCTCGGTGATGATGGCCAACAACGAGACCGGGGTGCTCTTTCCCATCGGGGAGATCGGCGAGATCTGCCGCTCGTTCGGGGTACCGCTGCACGTCGACGCGGTTCAGGCGGTAGGCAAGCTTCCGCTCTTGATCGCGAGGCTGCCCATCGATCTGCTCTCGTGCTCGGCGCACAAGATCCAGGGACCCAAGGGTGCCGGCCTGCTCTGGGCGCGTCGATCGCTGCGGCTTTCTCCGGTGCTCGCTGGCGGGCGCCAGGAGAAGGGACGGCGCGGCGGTACGGAGAATGTCGCCGGCATCGCCGGGCTCGGTGCCGCGCTCGAGCTTGCCGCCCGCTCACTGCCTGAGTCCGGTCCACGGCTCCGCGCGCTGCGCGACCGGCTGCAGGTAACGGCGCAGGCGATCCCGGGCGCGCATGTCGCGGGAGTTCGGGCAGAGCGTGTGTGTAATACACTCAATGTCGCCTTCGAGGGCTGTGACGGCGAAACATTGCTGGCGGGGCTCGACCTGGCCGGCATCGCTGTTTCGACCGGGAGCGCGTGCAGCTCGGGCTCGCTCGAGCCATCGCCGGTGCTGCTCGCGATGGGCTATCCCGAGGCGCTGGCCCGCGGCGCGGTCCGATTTTCACTATGGAGCGGCAACACCGAGGCGCAGATCGATCGCGTCTGCGCGGTGCTGCCGGAGGTCGTCGCTCGCGCCCGCGGCACCCGAACGACCTAGGTTTTGAACAGTCCACGCACCACGCTCGCGATGCCGAGCGCGCCGCCCGACGGCTCATCGTGGAAGGGCCGCAATGCCTCAGAGAACTCGGCCGCGGTCGCGTAACGGTTTTGCGGGTCCAGGTCCAGGGCCCTCCTTAACACCGCGGTGAGGCCCGGCGGCACATCCGCGCGAAACTCTTCCAGTGGCCCGCCGATCTTCCCGAGCCGAAGCGCCTGTTGCATCTCCTCGGCGGATTCGCCGCGGATCGCGCGGGTGTTCGTCAGCGTCTCGTAGAGGATGGCCGCCGCGCCCCAGAGATCCACCTGTGGCGAGAGTGGCTTGCGTTGCAGCTGCTCCGGGGCGAGGTAGGCCAGCTTGCCCCAGAGCGTCGCGCCCTCGTCGTCGCCCGACAGCGCGCGCACCTTGGCGATGCCGAAGTCGCCCAGCTTGATCTCGCCCTGCCGCGAGATGAACAGGTTCGACGGCGAGACATCGCAGTGGACGATGTGCAGCGGCAATCCGGTGGGACCGTGCGCGCCGTGCGCGTAGCCGAGCGCCGAAAGCGTGCAGAGCACGATGTGCACCGCGAAGCTCACCGGCAGAAAGATACCTCGCGCGTGACACCTGGCCAGCACCAGTGCGAGATCGCGGCCGTCAACGAACTCCATGGTGAGGTAATAAATCTCCGAGATCACGCCCTTCTCCAGCACCTCAACGATGTGCGGATGCTTGAGCATGCCCGAGACATCGGCTTCTCCGCAGAAGAGGTCGACCGCCTCGGCGTCCTGCGCCAGCCGCGGCGTCAGTCGCTTGAGCGCCACTGTCTGGCCCGCGCGCGGTCCTTCGACGAAGCGCGCTTTGTAGACCTCGGCCATACCGCCCCGCCCGAGCAGCTGCAGGATCTCGTACTTGCCAAAGCGCGGCGCGGGCTTTTGCGTCACGGCTGCGCGGAGGGAGGCTTCGCCGCTGTCCCCATCTGCTCGACGATCTCGGCCCACTGTGGATCGCCGCGCAGGCCGGCGAGGTCCGGATCCCTCTCCATCTGCTCGCGCTCCGAATAGTGATTGAGGGCTGCCATTCTCAGATACCGGAAGGCCAGCGCGGTGTGCTTCTGCAGCGCGTAGACGCAGGCCATGTTGTAGAAGGCATCGCCGAATCGGGGATCGGCTTCGAGCGAGCGCTTGTACCAGGCCAGCGCCTCGTCGAGGTCCCCGCGGGCGTACCAGGTTACGCCGATGCCGTTGTATGCCTCGGCCCGCTGCGGCTCTTTTTGGAGCGCGTCCTGGAATCGCTTGCGGGCTCGCTCGAAGCGTCCCTGCTGGAGCAAGGCCGCGCCCGCGGCCAGCAGCTTGTCCGCCGAGGCAGAGGGGGCGCCGCCCTGGCGCGCATCGCGTGGATCATAGCCGGGACCCTGCGGCGCGTCGCCCACCGGGTGGCCTGCGATTTGACCGACAGGCGTGGGCCCCCCACCTGGCTCGGGCAGCCTTCCACTCGCAGAGATGTTGGTCGCGAGGGCGGCATTTTTTCCGGACTCCCCGGGAGGGACTCGCGGGCGGACAGGCGAAGCGGTGCGGGAGAGACGGTCGTTGGGTGCCGGCGCGGCCATGGGGATCGTCACCCCAGGACGGCGCAAGACGAACGCATGAACATCGGCCGCGCAGGGCGCGCTCGAGTGCACGCCGCCCGTCAGTGTCCGGGTGACGAGGAGCACGGCGAGGGCGGTCGCTGGACTCGACCCGCACTGCGGCGCAACCAGGCAGAGCCGCACCGAGGCGCTCAAGCTGTCATCAAGCAGCGACCCCTTGAACAACTCCGTGCCCGCAGGCACGACGCAGGGTCCGCCTTCGCCCGCGAGTCTTCCGACGATCTTGCCCTCTTCGGCCTTCAACTCCAGCCGCGCGCCGTTGGCCGACCAAATCCCCAGGGGACCAGCTGCCTGGGGCACTCCCGCAGCCTCGAGCGCGACCAGGAACATGGCAAGCAGGCAGTGCACGTTTGCACTCTAGCGAAGGCTCCTGAAGCCAGCAATGTCGCGTTGACATCGCAGGCGTGCAGTCCCAATACTTCTCGCAGAGGAGAAGTTCGCAGGGCCTCACCGCTTCCCCTGCCTGGTTTCGTGATGAGTGGCCGAACTCGTGCCCGACCGCTGTAAAAAGGGGTTCCAGCCGTTCCGTGGTGTGCAAGCCCCCGCCCGCGCAAGCGGGTCATCGGGGAAGCCTGAAGCGGACAACCAGGGGCCCCACCTGCTCAACGCAGGGCACTATCCGACGCTGCTCACACGGCCAAGGTGGGGGTTTTTTTCGGGGGCGGCTCGCGCCGCTTTCGCTTTCCTGGTTGCACGCTTTCCCGCTCGAGAATGCCCAGTCTGGACGCCGCAAAGCGCGACTTGCGCATTGAGATCCGTCGCAGGGTGCCCGCTCCGGGGACGCCCGCGCACGTCACCGCGTCGGTGGCTGCGCAGGAGCGCCTCGCCTCGTCAGCAGTCGTGGTGGCCGCGCGCATCGTCGGCTTGTACCGGCCGCTACCCTCGGAGTGCGGGACCGGCTCGCTCGCCGCCGCGATCCAGTCCCTTGGCAAGGAGATCTGCTACCCGGCCGTGCACGCGGGCGCGCTGCAGTTCAGACGGGCTTCAGGCGTCTTCGTGCGTGGCGCGCTTGGGGTAGAGGAGCCCACCGGGCCTGCCGTCGAACTCACGGCCATCGATCTCCTGGTGGTGCCTGCCATTGCCGTCGATGCGCGCGGTCAGCGACTGGGACGCGGCAAAGGCTTCTACGATCGCACGCTCGCGCGCTTCGCGGGGGTGTCCGTGGCGCTCGTATTCGACGCACAGCTGATACTCGAGGTACCTGCCGGCGAGCTTGACCGGCCCGTCCAATGGGTCTGCACCGAGGCAAGGCTGCTCAAGGCGGTCGCATGAAAGTGCTGTTCGTCGGAGACATCGTCGGCAAGCCGGGGCGGACAGTCGTGCGCCACTTCGTGCCGCGGCTGCGCGAACAACACGGCCTGGATTTCTGCGTCGGTAACTCGGAGAACTCGGCGGGCGGCGCTGGCATCACGGCAGACAGTGCCGACGAACTGCTTGCGTCCGGGCTCGATCTCCTTACTTCGGGAAATCACACCTGGAGCAAGCGCGACATCTCGCCGTACCTGGCGCGTGCGGGCTCGCGCCAGCTGCGGCCGGCCAATTACCCCGAGGGGGCGCCGGGCCGGGGGCATGCGGTGGTCGAGGCGCGCGGACTCAAGCTCGGGGTGATCAACCTGGAAGGCCGCGTCTTCATGAAGGCGCTCGACTGCCCCTTTCGGGCGGCGGACCGGCTGCTGGCGGAGCTTGCGAGCCTCGGTACCCGCTGCATCCTGGTGGACATGCATTGCGAGGCGACGTCCGAGAAGAACGCGCTCGGTCACTATCTCGACGGCCGCGCGAGCGTGGTGCTCGGAACGCACACGCATATCCAGACCGCTGACGCGCGCGTGCTGCCTGGGGGGACTGCCTTCATGACCGACGCGGGCATGTGCGGGCCGTGGGACAGCGTGATCGGAGTTCGAAAGGAGGCGGCCATCGAGCGCTTTCTTACCGCCCGGCACGTCAAGTTTGAGACTGCCTCAGCCGAAGTGTACCTGCAGGGAGCTATCGTGGACATCGACGAAGAGACAGGGCGCGCTCGCTCCATCACGCGCGTCCAGGAGAGGCTGCCGGAATGAACTCTTTGCAACTGCGCAAAGCCACCCCCGAAGAGCAGCTCACCGAGGTCACGCGCGGCGCCATCGACGTGCATACCCGCGAGGATCTGCTCAAGAAGCTGACCGTGTCCTATGACAAGCAGCAGCCGCTGCGGGTCAAGATGGGCTTCGATCCTACGGCGCCGGATCTGCACCTCGGCCACACCGTGCCGCTCGAGCGCATGCGGAGGTTCCAGGATCTCGGGCACACCGTCATCTTCCTGATTGGCGACTTCACTGCGTCCATCGGAGATCCGACCGGCCGCAACACCACGCGCCCGCCGCTGAGCGACGAGCAGATCGCCGCGAATGCCGAGACGTACAAGACCCAGGTCTTCAAGGTTCTCGATCAGGAGCGCACCGAGGTCCGCTTCAACAATGAATGGTTCAAGACGCTGGGCGCGTCGGGCCTGGTCAAGCTTGCCGCAAAGTACACGCTGGCACGAATGCTCGAGCGCGACGACTTCAAGAAGCGCTTCCACTCAGAGCAGCCGATCGCCTTGCACGAGCTGCTCTATCCGCTCGCGCAGGGGTATGACTCGGTGGCTTTGAAGTCCGACGTCGAACTCGGCTCTTCCGACCAGCTCTTTAATCTGCTGGTTGGGAGGACGCTGCAGAAGGAGTTTGGGCAGGCCCCGCAAATTTGCATGACGGGGCCGCTCCTCGAGGGGCTGGACGCGCGCGAGGTGGACGGGAAGATCACCGGCGATAAAATGAGCAAGTCGTTGAACAACTACGTCGGCATCGACGAGCCCGCGGCCGAGCAGTACGGCAAGCTGATGTCGATCACCGACGGTCTGATGTGGCGTTATTACGAGCTGCTCTCGCGACGCAGTTCAGCCGAGATTGCCGCGCTAAGGACAGGCGAGCATCCCAAAAAAGTGAAGTCGATGCTCGCGCTGGAGATCGTCGCGCGCTACCACGGCGCTGACGCGGCCAGGCTCGCCGAGGAGCGCTTCGAGCAGGTCCACGCTCGACGCGAATTGCCAGACGAGATCGAGGAGCGCACCGTGGACCGCGATGCCGGCGCCGATTCGGTGCCGCTCGCGCGCACCCTGGCGCAGCTGGGGCTTTCGCCTTCTGGCTCGGAGGCGCGCCGGCTGATTGGCCAGGGTGGTGTCAGCATCGAGGGGGCGAAGGTCGCCGATCCGAACGCGAAGCTCCTCTCTGGAGTTCACCTGCTCAAGGTCGGCAAGCGCAAGTTTGTGCGGGTCACCGTCAGGTGACGCGCCCAGGCGGCGTGGTGCCAGAAGCTCGTCCTGCATCGGCTCGCCGCGACAGGCCCGAAAAGACCGCCAGTGTAGAGACTCCGATCCGACGACAAGCGGAGGCGGAGGTGACGACGTTCCCGGAGCTGCCTCCAGTGCCCGCATACCCATAGAGGAGGATGGCATTGGTGATGAAGAGTCATGAGCCAGCGAGCTCGGCCAATTCCGCGCGCCTCTGCGATAGAGACCGATTCACCAATTCATAGGTGCACTCGCAGTTGCACCGCGTGCAGCTGAACTCTGCGTTGCAGTGATTGCACGCCTTGGGAAGCGCGGGAATGCCCGAGCCCACGAGCCCAACAAAAGCGAACGCCCCGCGGCTGGAGCGTGAAGCTCTCAGCGGCGGGGCGTTCTTTAGAAAATTCCGGCAGCGACCTACTCTCCCACACGGAAACCGTGCAGTACCATCGGCTCTGAAGGGCTTAACTTCCGTGTTCGGG